>JBLGCB010000097.1:0-18474 GCA_047617105.1 Phenylobacterium sp.
CAGTTATGCAAGGTACAACCGTTGTTTGTTGTCATAGGCTTATCCCGTCATTATCTGTCACCGTGAGCCTAGCATTATAAACACCCTCTTCACTGTAACTGTGCTGTGGATTGGCTTCATCGAGGCTTCTGCCATCGGCAAAATACCAGTTGTAGCTGACAATGGTGCCATTTGGATCGGTTGAGCCAGCAGCAGAGAAATCAATCACGCTATTCGCCTGAGCAGTGTATGGTCCATTCGTTATTGCCACCGGCACAGTGTCATTGCTGGCCACATAGGCCTGCAACCACTGGGCAAACTCACTTTCATAGCTATTACCCCAACTGTCGATGCGAGTTTTATAGGCTGTCCAGTCACCAGTCCGAGTCGCCGCCAGCATCAGAGTCACTTCATCAGCATGGTTTTCAAACATAAAACGCACCGCCAGATAACCCCAGCGATAAATCTGATCGCTGTCAGCATTGCTGTAAGTGCTACCCAAAATGGTGGTTAGCGGATACGTTGAACCATCTTTGATGGTGTCGACAGCCGCCTGATTATCATCTTGATGGGAGATATATTCCGCCACCCCTTCGCTCCACCATGTGATCGGATGCGGTGAAGTATTAAAGCCGCCATACTTGTCAAAACGGCCATCCAGATAATGAACGTATTCATGTTCTAGATTCCAGACATAATGATCGGCATTGGCATAACTGGCTTCATAGGCAATAAAGTTGGGGATATTACCTGGCGTGGCAGGTGTGCCCTCAAGGTACATTCCCCCGTTATCGGTGTTGATATTAAAGATGGTCCAGCCGTAAGTGCCATAATCGTCATCGGAGTCAAAGATATTGACTTGCAACTGACTGTTTACGTCATCAGCCACCGGGATATTGTTGGTTTTGAGCTTAGCGTGAAAATGACTTTCTTCTGCGCCCATTGCACTACAGGCGGCCACATGTTGCACAGCGGTCATGTTTTGTGAGCGAATTTTAATGCTTGGGCTACAGATATACGTTTGCGATAAAGCCAGCGCTTCAACTTGGCCAGCAAAACCACAAATATCATAATCAGCACAGTTGCCGTAATTGTCTGCCCCGCCCGCAGCAGTTAACCAAACGGCATCGCCATAGCCATACATTTGATAAGTGCTGAAAATCGAGTTTAACGCAGCGTCAACATTGGCTTGAATCGCCGTGCCTGAGTAATATTTTAACCGACCCAACACCAAACCGGCATTGGAAGCCATATATTCGGCTTGATGATCAATCAACCAGCTACTGAGGGCAAAATCTTTTAATACCGTCACCAACTCAGTATCGGTTGCCACTTGGGCGACAAAGTTACTGTTCCACTGGCCGCGAAGGATCAAGTTAAAAACACTGTTGACCGAACTGCGCATATAATGATTTTCGGCATACGTGGCGTTGAAACGCGTGAGCCATTGTTTGGCTATCGGCAGATAGACGTCTTGCAAGCCGATATTATCCATGGCTATCATGACTTCGCTCAGCGCCTTGCCATGTTCATTGTCGTTATCATAAAAATGGCTGTTAGCGGCAAAAGCATCAATGGCGGCTTTAAACGCAGGTTTCACGGCGGCGCTAAAGGTGATATCAGCGCCATAAGTCGCGGCATAATTACCGACCCGTAAATACGCAAACATGGCTTCAATGTCACCATCACCGCCTCCGGCATACGCCACAGACAGGGTTTTCACAGTGTCAGAAACCGCTATCATTTTTGCAGATGTCATCGCCACTTCTTGAATGGCATGGCTGGCCGAAAACAGTTCGTTGACACAGCGAATACCGCGGTTTTTGATTTCGTCAATCACCGTCACTGGGGTCGCATTGGCCAATACATCAAGGTCACAACCCAGTGTCACCGCACTTTGGCTGGTGGTTTTATGGCTGCTTTTGCTGCTTTTGGCGGTGGCGGTTAACGCCCGTGGAATGGCTGCTGTTGGTGCCAATGTTTGATGAGTGGTTCTATGGCTAGAGTTGTGGTAAGAGTTATGATTTTGTTCAACGCCATGTTTTGGGCTGTTTTGATAGGATTGTTTTTGTTTGCTCTGTTGGTGTTTTGCTTTATCGGGGGTAAATTTTTTGATTTGTGGGTCTTGCTTAAGCAAACTCATGGGTGATGATGGTGCGGCTTGCGCAGCGGACATCATCGCCAAAACAGAGGCTGCGACCAGCGACTTTGTTGTCTTCATGTACATTTTTCCCTTATATAAATTTTATAGATTTTATAGATTTTATAGATTTTTTTTAATAAGATTCAGCAGGTTTATTTTTGGGGAATGTAGTGAAGGGAAAATGATCGTCAATTGCCACATCAGTGGCCACACTTTCCATAAATACACATTCCTCGATACCAAATCGACCCGCTCATTCTACAGCGTAAATTGATTTATTCAACACAAAATGATTGATTTTTTAGCTTGGGATAAAAACTGATTTGATGATTAAATCGTAGGGTGCGCACCAGCCTGCATGAAAAGTCCCCAAGAGTACCGTGAATCATGGGATATGCTCGAAAAAGGCTTGTTTATGACTGCAAGTTCACGCGTGGGCACAAAAAGCGTGACCACCCTACGCCATTCCATAGTAAGTTTCGACTTTTATGAAGTTTTCATTCCTTAATCTTCGAAGTAAGTGCCCCAACCATCATATTCAACATTCTGGCTTTTGGCCAAAGCCAGCATTTTTTCAATATCTTCCATGATGCTTTCTTCTTCTAGCGGGCTTTCGATGATGATATCAAAAGCCAGTACCTTAGTACCATCTTCGGTTTCAAACTCTTCGGCGTCGGTCACATCAAAACCCAGTTTGAATGCCGCTAAGGCAGCCTTTTCAAGCACATCAAAATCTTCGCTGGCAAAATGATGCTCTATGGTGTGCATCGCCTCATCATTTGAACCATCTTCTAATAATGCATCAATGACTTCTTCGGTAAATGCTTGCCATTCGTTCATGTTTTATTCCTCGCGCCCTTGGCGACTTCTTGATCTAAATCGGCAATCTTTTGTTTCATCAGCTGATGCACTTGATTGGCCATGGAGCGAACACTTTCTTTGTCTTCTCTATTGCCATCGGGGGCTGACACAGCCATTGGTTCCATGATTTCAATGATGATTTTGCCATTGTCCCAACGATTAAGTTTCACCAAACCGGTGGTGGCACTGAGGCATAACGGCACAATCGGCACCTTGGCCTGAACGGCGGTATGAAACGCACCTGTTTTAAACGGCAATAACCCCTTACCGTAATTACGCGTGCCTTCGGCAAACATCCATACTGAAATTTTGCGCTCTTTAATTTTCTTCACTGTCTGAGCAATAGTATTAAAGGCTTTGCCTTTATTATTACGGTCAATCAGAATATTGCCCGATAACCAATATAGCTGACCAAACAGAGGGATCCATTTAAGGCTCTTTTTGCCCACGGTCGCCGTATAAGGCTGCACACCACTGGCAATCAAAAATAAATCCAACGCATTTTGATGATTAGCGACATAAACACAGCAGCCCAAATCCTTAACCGAATCAGGCACCCTGATTTCAATATCAACGCCTAGCAAACCTGTCACTTTGCCAAACGCCATCGACACCCAATAAACATTATTGGGGTGAAAAGGGCGAAAAAGGCAAAAAATACAGCCGAAGATACAGACACAACAAAAATAACAAAAGATCACACAAATACGAGCAACAGCAATCACAAAAGATTCCTTAACGCTTTAAGGCAGTAAATTTTCGCCAGTATAAACCTGTTTATCAGATAAACCAAACCTCAAGACTATGGGATAGTAAAAAAGCATGTTAAAATCCGCTCGTTATTAACAATATTTAAGGTCTTTATACTTTGCAAAGCGTGGAACTATTGGATTTCGTGATCGACAAGATTGACGATATGAAAGGCCGTGATGTGGTCAAGCTAGATGTTCAGAAAAAATCAACCATTACTGATTATATGGTAATCTGTTCAGGTAATTCGAAAAAACATGTACAATCTATTGGTGCAAATGTCGCCATAGAAGCCAAAAACAACGGTAATCCGCCTATCGGTGTCGAAGGTAAAGAGTCCGGTGAATGGGTGCTGGTTGATTTAGGCCCGGTGATTGTTCATGTGATGCAAGAAAGTACCCGAGACTTCTATCAACTAGAAAAACTGTGGACTGAGTAAAGCGTGAAAATTCAGTTGGTTGCGGTAGGCACTCGAATGCCAGATTGGGTGCAAAAAGGTTATCTCGAATACCAACGCCGCTTCCCCAGAGATTTTTTGCTGGAACTAACTGAAATCCCCGCTGGTAAGCGGGGCAAGAACAGTGATATCAAGCGTATTTTACAAATCGAAGGGGAAAAAACCCTCGCGGCCATCGCCAAAGGCAACCGCATTGTCACGCTTGAAGTCACCGGCAAACCCTGGACCACAGCACAACTGGCCAAACACCAGCAAAGCTGGCAGATGGATGGTCGCAACGTTAGTTTGTTGATTGGCGGCCCTGAAGGGCTGGCCCCTGATTGCATTGCCGCCAGCGAACAAAAATGGTCGTTGTCAGCATTAACTCTGCCACACCCTTTAGTTCGAGTGGTAGTAGCAGAAAGTCTCTACCGGGCATGGAGCATCAATAACAACCATCCCTATCACAGAGAATAACCCGGGAATTTCACCACAAACACTATGCCCTATACCCGAATCACCATACGTGACCACTCTTCTGAATCTAACCTGTTTGCTAGACGCGCTTTTTTTGCCCTTTTATTTGTTATCACCCTGATTATCGTGCTGTTAAGCAATATGTACCATCTGCAAATTAAACGCCACGAAACCTATACAACCCGCTCCAATGATAATCGCATCAGTATCAGACCCATCGCACCAAACCGAGGGCTTATTTTTGACCGCAACGGCAAGCTGCTGGCCGAAAACCGACCAACTTATTCTCTTGAGGTCATTCCTGAACAAGCAGGTAATATCAACGAACTGCTAAAACAACTGGTCGGCGTCATTGAACTTAGCGAAGAGCAACAAAAAAACTTTGTTAAAAGCGTTAAACGTCAACGCCGCTTTAAATCGGTAGTGGTAAAAAACAACCTCACCGAAGATGAAGTCGCTAAATTTTCTGTGCAACAACATCACTTTGTTGGCCTCAGTATCGAAGCACGCCTGACCCGCTTTTATCCTTATGGTGATGTACTTACTCATGCCATCGGTTATGTCGGCAAAATCAACAAAAAAGAATTGGTCGCCATTGATCAAGCAGGCAATAGCGCCAATTATGCGGGCAGTTATGACATTGGTAAGCAGGGCATCGAACGTTTTTATGAAAATCAATTACATGGCAAGGTGGGTTACCGCGAAGTTGAGGTTAACAGTCGGGGACGCATTTTACGCACCCTGAATATCAATCCACCAACACCTGGCAATGATTTGACCCTGACCTTGGATATGGATTTACAAAAGGTGGCTCAAGACGCCCTCAAAGGCACTCGTGGTGCTGTGGTCGCCATCGACGCCACCAATGGTGGCATTCTCGCGTTTTACAGTAACCCCAGTTACGATCCCAATCTATTTGTTCATGGCATCAGCACAAAAGACTATCGGCCGCTGATCACTTCAAAAGATCGGCCTTTGATCAATCGGGTCACCCAAGGGCGTTACCCACCCGCCTCCACCGCCAAACCCCTAATGGCCTTATTGGGCCTCGAATCAGAATTGGTAACCAAAGAAACCAAAATTCGTGATCCAGGGTTTTACCGCATCCCCAAGGTCAAGCGTAAATACCGTGACTGGAAACCCAACGGCCATGGCAATGTTGATGTTTATACGTCTATCGAACAATCTTGTGATATCTATTTTTACGACTTGTCTTATAAACTCGGCATCGATCAAATCAGTACCTTTATGGCCCGATTTGGTTTTGGTGAAAAAACCGGTGTCGATATCTTTGAAGAGGTCGGTGGTATTTTACCCTCAAGAGGCTGGAAAAGAGCGCAACATAACCAACCCTGGTATGCCGGTGACACCATTTCTGTCGGTATTGGACAAGGCTACTGGACCGCCACGCCATTACAATTGGCCTTCGCTACCGCGACTTTGGCCAATAAAGGGGTGATAAGAACCCCTCATTTTGTGCAACACCAGATGGTTAGAGAACAACCGACCAATAGAATGATTGTCACTCAAGATCAGGACCATCCACCCATCGTGCTAAAAAACCCAGAAAATTGGGATATCATTATCGAAGGGATGCGTCGCACCAATCATGGTTCACGAGGCACCGCTCGAAAGATTTTCAGAAAAACAAAATATCAATCAGCAGGAAAAACCGGCACCGCGCAACGGGTTAACGTCGCTGAAGATGTTAAATATGATGCCAAAAAGATTTCGAAACGCAATCTGCCCAATGCCATGTACATCGGCTTTGCACCGGTCAACAATCCCAAAATCGTGATTGCTGTTGCCGTCGAAAATGGCGAACATGGTTCATCAACCGCCGCCCCAATGGCGAGAAAGTTAATGGATAGGTATTTTGCCAGCTACCCATTGGACTTACCCGTCCCGACACCTGAAAATAAAATAGCCACAGAGCCTGCTACCAATGCCGAATAATCCTCCAAAGCAATCCCTGCTCTTTCGTTTACATATCGACGTGCCTTTACTCATCGGGCTACTGGCCATCATGTTGCTGGGTTTGGCCGTAATGTACAGTGCCAGTGGTGAAAACCATAAGCAGGTGGTACGCCAACTCATACACATTGGCATCGCTTGTGGTGGAATGTTTATCTTTGCCCAAATCCCGCCGATGGTTTATCGTCACTGGACCGTGGCGGTGTTTGTTGTCGGCATCGCATTACTGGTGGCGGTATTAGTGTTTGGCCACGTTGGCAAAGGCGCGCAGCGCTGGCTCGATCTCGGTTTTATCAAATTTCAACCATCAGAATTAATGAAACTGGCAGTGCCGATGATGGTTTCTTGGTATCTCAGCCGATACCACTTACCCTCGACCTTCAAACATATCTTCTTCGGTTTTATCCTGATGGCCATCCCCACTTTACTGATTGCCAAGCAACCAGATTTAGGCACCTCGATTTTAATTGCCTCATCGGGTTTTTTTGCCCTGTTTCTTAGCGGCATGAGCTGGTCTTTATTGTTATTTCTCGCCGCCCTAGCCCCCGTCGCACTGTGGGTTTTATGGAGTTTTTTCATGCATACCTACCAAAAACAGCGGGTGTTGACTTTTCTTGACCCAGAAACAGATCCGTTAGGGTCTGGTTATCATATTATTCAGTCAAAAATCGCCATCGGCTCCGGCGGCCTCGAAGGCAAGGGCTGGTTACACGGCACCCAATCTCAGCTCGAATTTATTCCTGAACGCCACACCGATTTTATTTTTTCTGTGTTTAGTGAAGAATTTGGTTTGGTCGGTGTGATAGTGTTGTTGGCCATTTATCTGTTTATTGTTGCCAGAGGCATGTATATCTCGGTTCGCGCTCAAGACACTTTCGGCAAACTGCTCGCAGGCAGTATCACCATGACCTTTTTTGTTTATGTATTTGTTAATATAGGTATGGTCTCTGGTTTACTGCCGGTGGTTGGGGTGCCCTTACCTTTAGTCAGTTACGGGGGAACATCGATGGTGACCCTGATGCTGGGGTTTGGTGTATTGATGTCAATTAGCACCCATCGACGTTTGTTGGCGTCTAACTGATGTTGTTATTACGGAGTTTTTTCATCGTCTTAATGTTGATCTTGGTTCAGAGCCTGATCAGCGGTTGTGCCCAGTCAAGTCGTTACACCATGAAAAGCGATAAAGCACCGTTACGGCCACCGACATCACTCGAGTTGATCAACCCAACTCCTGTCCATTTGCCGTTATACCCACCCGCATTACGTCCATATAAAGTGCTGGGTAAACATTACACCCCATTAAAATCGGCGCAAAACTATCAAGCCCAAGGGATTGCGTCTTGGTATGGTCGTAAATTTCACGGCCACCTGACCTCTAATGGCGAAACCTATGATATGTTTGCCATGAGTGCCGCCCATACCACCTTGCCCATTCCCAGCTTTGCCAGAGTCACCAATCTGGATAATAACAAATCTGTCATTGTCAGAGTAAATGACCGAGGCCCCTTTCATGATAAACGTTTAGTCGACCTGTCGTATACCGCCGCTTGGGCGTTGGGTATGCTGGCCAAAGGCACTGCCAGAGTCAAACTCGAGGCGATCACCGTGTCACCAGAGCCACCCCAATCACCCGCTATGCCATCATTTAAAGCACAACCAGCAAAAAAATGGCTGTTTATTCAGGTATTGGCCAGCAGCGATGAGACAAAGGTCAACAAAACTGCAGCGCAATTATCTCAATTACTTGACCAGCCAACCCGAACATCTGAGAATAGTGGCGTCTACAAACTGAGGGTTGGTCCACTGATCAGCCGGGAACAAGGAACGGCGCTTATCAAAACATTGAAAAATAACGGATATCTTGACGCATACATGCTTTACAGCCCGGACTGACTACCGCATAATTGGCGGTTAAATTTTAGTGCAATCCTTCACTTGTCAAATAGTTCTTTAAACGGTAATAAACAATCACATGATCAAAAATACCAACAAACAGACCTCTAAAAGCGCTGGTTTTGCGTTGCTGTCTGGTGCACTGCTAAGTCTGGCATCACTCTCCTTGCAGGCAGCAAACATTATCCCTTCACCGCCGTCAATCAATGCTAAAGGGCATATCCTGATTGATTTTACCACTGGCCGGGTGATTTCAGAAAGCAACGCCGACAGTCAACTCGAACCTGCCAGCTTAACCAAGATGATGACCAGTTACCTGATTGGCCATGAACTTAAAGCGGGTAATATCAATGAAACCGATATGGTGTTAATCAGCGAAGAGGCTTGGGCGAAAAAATTCCCTGATTCATCCAAAATGTTTATTGAAGTGGGCAAAGAAGTCAGTGTCGCGGATTTGAACCGTGGCATTATCGTGCAATCAGGCAACGACGCCTGTGTGGCCATGTCTGAACATATTGCTGGCTCAGAATCTGCCTTTGCCGATTTAATGAATGCTCACGCTGAACGTTTGGGCATGAATGCTTCACATTTTGAAAATAGCCACGGCTTACACTCCGGTGAGCACTACACCACGCCTCGCGATATGGCCACTTTGGCCACAGCACTGATTCGCGATGTGCCAGAGGAATATGCCATTTATTCGGAAAAATCGTTTACTTTTAACGGCATCAAGCAATATAACCGAAATTCATTATTATGGGATAACAGCCTTAATGTTGATGGCATCAAAACTGGCCATCACTCTAAGGCTGGTTACTCACTGGTCACCTCTGCCACTAAAGGTGGTATGAGACTGATATCGGTCGTTATGGGTACTGATAGCACCCGGGCACGTAAGGTTGAGAATAAAAAGCTGCTGAATTATGGCTTCCGTTTCTATGAAACGATCACCCCTTACAAAGCAGGTAAAGTATTCGCTACCCAACGTATCTGGATGGGTGAACAAGAAGAGGTGGAATTGGGCATTTTAACCAGCGCGCCAATCACCATTCCAAGAGGTCAGCGTAAAAATCTTGAAGCCAACTTCAAACTCGATAATGAACTTGAAGCGCCAATTGCTAAAGGGGATGTGGTGGGTTCATTGCAAATTCAACTTGACGGTGAAGACGTAGCCACCTATCCGCTGGTCGCCTTGCAAGACGTCGCTGAAGGCGGTTTAGTTGACCAGTTGATGGATTACGTTAAGCGTCAATTTAATTAAGTAGCTTGTCGTGGGAACAGCCACAGCGAAATCTCTGTGCCGCGAAGGCACAGAGCATAACCCCTCCAATTGCTAGCTTGATGTTAAACCTAGACTGTCGAAATTTCACCAAGTTTTGGATATTACCGCTTCCAGTATTTGGATTGATGATCTCACTGATTTATATGCCGTAGATGGGTTGGTCCGACATCTCGAAAACCCATCAAGAACAAGGGTTTCAGGCAATATCGATGGGGTTCACCCATCCTACGACTAAAGCCAAAATCCAGGGAACCTAAAATAGCGCTTTTTCGACATCCTAGGTGAAATCCATCGGCCTTGGCGGAAGCCCTTAGATTTTATGAGTGCACCACAGTGTAAACATCCATATGTGTTCTGGTTCTTTGGGTAATGTTTAACTGGATTTGCGTTGCTTGATATTTATACTGATTTTATTTTTTGCTTTTATTTTCTCCAACTCCGCCAGCGGACACCTTAAAAATAGCGATGCTTCCATAGGAGTAAACCGCTGATATCGAGTAATTCCCATACTACCAGCTATCTCGTCAATGTCAGGTGTGAAAGGTTCAGCCATAAGTTAAAACGCACTTAATCCCAGAGAAAATAAATTATTTGATTTAAAATACACAATAATGTTATCTCACCTGCCATGTCCATGGCGCTTTGTTATTGCTGCAACATTATTAGTTAGAACCCCTTGGCTATCTTTCCTCTCCATTTTCAAATCGAGTATGTTCTAGTGAAGCGGAGGAAAAATTAGCTATAAATCCAGCTGTATTGTGTAGTTCTTTACTTGGCCTAAAATAGTCTTTGGCTATACTCCAGTCGTAAACTGAAGAATCTACAGGATAGCAAGTTAGCATACCAGTTGCTCCAATCTGTTTAATCCAATCCACAGCTTTTTCATAATTTGAGAAAACAGCCGAGCAAAAACGACCTTTATCTCCATTAAATATCCAAACACTTTTATTGCTCTTCATGATATTTTAACCACTTACCTATTTTGTTTAATGAATTTCTAATCACACTTTTGTTGCCTTTGACCACTTTTTTTTGGCTACTTGTCAATTCTGGTTGCCCTTTAATAGGGTTTCCATTGGGGCCTATTTTTGTCGTCTTACCGCCACCAACAACATGTGCATGAGTTGTCGCATGATCGCCGCTCTTGTAGTTATGCTCAACAGTTACCCCATCTTGTTGTGCTATTTTTTTATCAGGGAGAGTTGGCTCTGTTTGTTTAGAGCCTTTCTTATTATGTTTTTTTCCTCCCGTTCTTTTCGTGGCGTCAGCCATTTTTAATCTTTCAACGTTAGCTCTATGTTCCTCACCTAAAATTGCGCCAGAAATGACACCTCCAAGTGTTGATGCAGAATCACCATCCTTTGCTTCACCTGTAGGATCGGTATACTTGTAGGGATTATTTGCTACATAAGAATAACGATTAAACGTATCAACCTCACCAGTAAAACCAACCGGATCATTGCTCATAAACCGTCCAACCACCGGATCCTTATAGCGCTGCTGCATATAACTCCAGCCCAAGTCGGTATCAAACTTATGCCCGGTATAACCGACATCATCCTTTGGCGCTTCAATGCTATCACCAAACGGTTTGTAATGGCTACGGGAGTTTGTACGCACTGGCATCATGCCTTCTTTGGCGATGAGTTTATCGCCTAAGAAAATGTAGTTAATGCCGCCATCGGAGGTTTCTCTGTACAGTAATTTGCCCGCCTGACTGTACATGCTGTAGCTGGTACCGTTGCTGTCGATGATTTTGACTCGGCGGTTAAAGCCATCATACAGATACTGGTTACCGTCTGATTCGGTCATGTGATTCAGAGGGTTATATTTAAAACTACGAATGCCATTGTGGGTGACATTTCCCCGGTTATCGTAACTATCAGCCACACCGTTGGTGCTGTGATTGAAGTTATAACCCGCCGCGCCAGTGCCTGTCACACCCGTTAAGCGAAAGGTGCTGGTATCGTATTGGTAATTGAAATTGTGATCTTTATTCGAGTTAAGGGTTCGGTAGGTTCTGATATTGCCTAAACCATCGTAGCTGAGATTGCTGTCGCCGATACCATTGCCACCCACGGTGCTGGTGAGTCGGTCAAGGCCATCATAGTTTAAGCTGGTTAAGCTGAAATTGGCGTCGATACCATCAATAATGCTCTTAACATTGTTTTGATAGTCGTAGCTATAAGACAAATTCAAGCGGTCAGAACCGGCTAAGTGATCGTGAATTTTATTGGGCATTTGCCGAGTATTTAACGAGGTTGTATGGCTGATACCATTGCCATAGGTGAAAGTTTTAATGATGCCATTAGGGTGGTATTTGGCGTTAGTGGCATAGTTTGCCCCCACTCGGGTGGCTTGTTGCGATTGGCCAAATGCATTGGGATTAAAGCTCACTTCGCTGGCATTGGGGTAGGTTAAACTGCTTAAGTGGCCCAACGAATTGTATTGGTAATCTAGGTTCAGGCTTTTGCCGCTCAGTGCCAGGGTTTCGCTTTCGAGTAGACGAGCACTGTTATAGGCATATGTTTGGCTGACTGAGCCTGATACTAGCTGGATTAAATCACCATTTTTATTGAGGGTATAAGTCACTGAGGGTGAATTGGTGCCTGTGACGGTATATTTTTCGCCAAGATTATCATAACCAAAATGCAGTTTTTGGCTGTTTGAGACATTGCTATTACATGCGGTATGGCTGGCAGCCGTTTGGCCCAGAGCCTGCCAAATCACTTCGCCACCAGTATTATGGCCCATCACCGTGGTACCGACATCTGTACGTGCAATCTGGCATAATCGCTGTTGGTTATCGTAAGCTCGGTGTTCTGTTTGGTTGACTGGGGTTGAGCCATGGTAACCAGATTGTGTGACCGAAGTAATATTGCCATACAAGTTCCGCGTTATGGCGGTAGTGACGTTTTCAGGTGACTGAATCAGGATGGCCTGCTGGTAACTCGGTGCGCCATAGGCCAGATAGGTGGTGGTGGTTTCATTGACTTGATTACTGTCGACCTGGCTGCTGACTTTAATTTTATTATTGGTTAAATAACTGTTGGTCACAGTGCCACCACCACTGGTGGTTTGGCTGCGCAAACGGCCTAGGGCATCATAAGCAAAACTAACGCCATTGGTTTCGGTGGGTGACGTTGAAGCATATGATTGAAAAGCCGGTTGGTTAAATGCGGTGTAACGATGGTTTTGGTAAACCGTGATGTTGTTTAGCACATCAGTGTTGGTGATTAATGTTGGGCGTAATAATCCATCATATTGTGTGGTTGTCGTGGATTTGACCGCATCAGCACAACCATTGCGCTGGGCATTTAATGTACATCGACTGACTGTCCTAATCGGTTGACCAAAAGTGTAAGACCAATTAAAGACGGTATCTGCCCACCTAGCATCCGCCAGGTCAACATATTGAATCCGCCCGATGTTATCGTAACCATAGCGGGTGGTGTTTTGCTCAAAATCGGTGGTTTGGGTCACCCAACCAAAATCATTAATCTCACGGGTAAAGGCCATGGCGGTGGCGTTATAACGCCCAGGCAGAGTAATGTTCTTCGGTTGACCGCGATGATATTGGTTGTAACTTTGGTAACGAAAACCACCGCCAATTAATGCGGTTGGGTATTGCACAGTTTTGAGCAAACCGAGTTGACCGGGTGTAAATCCTGCTGCACCGTCGTCATTATGGTATGAGCTGTATCGTTGTTGCTCAGCACCAAAAACCGTTTCAATGTTAGCCATTAGCGCGGTTTTGCTGATATTTGGTGTGGTGTGTTTAAAATTCACCGACTGATAAGTGGTTTGGGTGGTGGGCACCTGTGTTGTATTGTCGGCCAATGCCACGCTACTGTGCCAGGTTTTACTCGGCAGATTCAGCACCCAATTGTCCATATCATGCTGATAAGTGCGCTTAATGTGTTTGACCTTGCCATTAAAATTATTCGAGCTTGAATGCTCAAGTAGGGCACCATAATCGTTGTATTGGCTGAAGATGTCGGTGTAGCTATTGCCATTTTGTTTGATAACCTGCGTGGCAGATACCCGCGCTTTTTGATTCATATCCCGGTTGCTGCCGTCAAAACCCACTCCGGCACCGAGGAAAGAACCGCTGTAGGTATAGCTGGTGCTGTACTCCTGCACGGCAACGGTTCCAGCGGGCTCATAGGTTTTTTTCGACAATAATGCCCCTTCTTGCCAGTCTTTCCAGCGACTAAAGCGATTGACCACGGTGTTGTAAGGGCCTGTGATGGTGTTCACTTGCTGATCAATTGATGTTCTATCGAGCCATTGACCACCACTGGTTAGAGTGACGTTATGTTCAAAATCTGCATATTGATAAGTCCAATTCAGTGCCGCGCTGCCGGGTATGGTTAGGGTTTTGTTTAAGACGGCCAGCACTCGGTTTCGACCTTGTTTTTCTTTTTGAGTGGTGTCCTTGATGGAAATATGAGGATTGATATAACCAGGTTTATATTGCCATTGAGAACGCAAAGCGAAATCGGCTTTGGTGCCATAGGGATGAGTCACACTAAGGTTGATGGTGTTGTAAGTGGTCTCGAAGTCTTCGCTGCCGTCAAGCACAAACCCTCTGAACCCCGCCAGGTTATACAACCAGCTTCGGCCATCAGGGCGGTTTACCTGTTGCAAATAAGGCAAGTCATTGACTTTGATGTAACTGTACAACCAGTTTTGCGAACCAGCGGCGACACTAGACAATAGGTCTTTATAATCACCAGTAGCATGATAATTAAGGGTGATTAGACGACCATCATTGGCAGTGATAGTGGTTAAGCGATTTGTTGGGTATTGGCCGTTCACAGGCCCAAGGTTAAACGCTTCATAACCAAAATTAACCCAGTTGCCAAATTTATCTTCTATGCGACTAACCATTTTAGCCACTGTTCTGGTGGATGCAATGCTGGCTTCACCTTTTGCTGCTGGAGCAGCGCCTTTGCGTGAGACCACCGAAAAGGTATAGGTCAACCCCGTGGGCGATTGGGCAATATAATCTTTGCCATCGATGCCTGTGCATTTTAGCAGCCAGTTTTCTTTGGTTAGGCGGTTATAACCCGCAGGCAGGGGGTAAGGGAGATGAGATGGCGAAGTCGGTGAAATCACCAGCCCACTGTAACCATCACCATTGTGCAAGTGCAGGCCATTGTGAAAATCTTTGGCGTAAAATTCATCACCAGATGGATTATCCACGCTGTCAGGCAGATTCTTAGTGCAATCTGGCCCGGCGTCAAAATCAAAGTGGGTTTTTAAAGCATAACGCCCTTCAAGGCGGGGAATGTCGAGCACCCAATCGGCCAGTCGTCCATTGGTGGGGCCGCTATTGTTGATGCTGCGCGATATTTTAACGGGCAGGTCTGCGTTGCCGGGGATAGACACATCGGTCGCCCGAAATGATAAAGAACCACTATAAGGGTCGATGGTATCACCTGATAGCCCAACTTCTAAATACTCAACATCGGTGGTGACTTTATTGCGTTCTAAAACATTAAAGTTAATGGCGGTCTGTACAAGATCGCTTTCTTGTGCGCTTATACTAACTGACAAAGTCATCAACAATGCCATTGAGAGCCAAGCTTTTAGGGGAGTACTGCTCATCGATTATCCTTGCCTTTTAGTAACTAGTTATAGGTCTGTTATCCAAAAACGGCCAGGGTACAGAAAAGTCGGTAAAATAGCAATTGAAAAATCGGCAGGCAGTTACATTCCATTTCTTGGGCAGGGATGTGATTAAGGACAAGTTCCTTATATTGACAAGGGAGGAGTTGGAAACACATGTTCCTTTAAAGTTTTGGAGAGTCCTCAGACTCTGGCAGACTTATTCTTGTTCAACAATCAACTATTTTAAACGCTTGATTGTTGATCAAGCATTTTGTTCTTTGAATCTTTTAATTATATTTGAAACCCAACGTTTTGTTCGAGTGTTTGCATCTTCACTAGCATAGCTATTTAAGTGAGTCAGCAAAGTTTGGTATCCCCCCATTTTTTTTACTAGCAAGTTCATAAATTGTGGGTCACCAGCAACCAAAACAGATTCATCGACGTATATAAACCACGTTAATGATTCATCAACTAAATAGAATCGAAATGGGGCGAAATCAAACAGTCGATGATATAGGTTAAAAGATTTCCAAGTAAGATCTACCTTGGTAAAGTTACGTTTTAGAAATCCGCCATCGCTATCAACAAAAGGCTCAGTATCAATTAACCAACACTGTTTTGCCCCACAGCGCTCAAAAATGATATCAGCCAATAATTCAAAATGTATTGGCGATATAATATCATTCCCCTCATCTGATTCCTCTGACTCTTCAATTGTCGTATGCCATTCATCCCAAACAATTGCAGACCAACCTTCCTTCAAAGGGAACTCAGGAAATTGATATCTTTTCTCATTTAGCAAGTTATCCTGTATTTCAGATACTAAGGTTTCAATAAAAATGTGATCTTCTTCTATTACATGTTTCATCACTGATTCTGCTTCTTCTCTTTATATCTAATGGTTACTTTGACTTTTCCTTTAGCATTTCTAATTTTGGTTGTTTGAGTTCCCCGTGCAACATCGGCCCCTTTTCCACTCTTACCAGAACTTCCATGTGAATCCACGGTCCTTCCATCCGCCGTTTGACCAACCTTAGTACCATTTGGATAGGTTTTAGTTTCACCTTCGGTTACCGTGTCGAAATCTTCTGCTGCTTGTTCAATTCCACCTTCTTTCGTATATTCTCCCTTTTTATCTGTAGGAGTAGCGTCTTCTAATATGCCATTGTTAGGATCACTTGACTCATTATAAGCATTGATCGCCTCAGAACCTGCATAACCAGCCAATGCTGCACTACCAACCAATAAGGCGGCATTCCCTAAAGCTACTATTTCAGGGGCAAATAAAAGCAGAATGGCAAACTCACCATTAGGATCCGTATATTTATAAGGGTTATTGTTTGCATATATATATCGGTTAAACGACATAACTGGACTCTGAGACACATACCCAACCGGATCGTTGCTCATAAACCGCCCAATTCTTGGGTCCATCAGCCGCTGCTGCATATAACTCCAGCCCAAGTCGGTATCATACTTATGCCCGGTATAACCGACATCATCCTTTGGCGCTTCAATGCTATCACCAAACGGTTTGTAATGCATACGCGAGTTTGTCTTCACTGGCATCATGCCTTCTTTGGCGATGAGTTTATCGCCTAAGAAAATATAGTTAATACCACCATCTTTGGTTTCGCGGTAAAGCAATTTACCCGCTTGGCTGTACATACTGTAGCTGGTGCCGTTGCTGTCGATGGTTTTGACTCGGCGGTTAAAGCCATCATATAGGTAAGAATTGCCGTCTGATTCGGTCATATGGTTCAGTGGGTTATATTTAAAGCTGCGGATGCCATTGTGGGTGACGTTACCGCGACTGTCGTAGCTGTCTGACACACCGTTGGTGCAGTGATTAAAGTTATAACCCGAATAGCTGAGCTGTTTATTATTTTGTAGATATAATCGAGTCTAAGCAATGTAACCTAATGTATTCATCATTTGAAAAACGTAGGACCACATGGTGATCTGCCTCAAAATTTTTTTCAGTGATTAACCAATCCAAATCTTTATCATTAGGCGTTTTATAACCCATTTCAATAAGCGAGTGAGTCACATGATTAACAAAATCATGACTGACCTCTAAATAATCTACGCTAGAAAATATCATGGTAATGCCTCCCAATTTCTTATTATCATTGCTGGCATATATATTTGGCTCAAATAGCAAACTTAATGTTTTAGAATCGACTTTAAAATTGAATTGCTTGAAATCATACTCATTATGGAGATCGAAATATAAAGTTTCACAATGCACGGCAATTGCCTGATCTATCATGTAATTTTTTTTCATTATTTTTTTCTTTTCTTTAAATGTTTACGGACCGCTCTTAACTGGGCTTGTGTTGTGGATGTTGTCTTCGATTTCTTCTCGCTAGTATTATAAGCAGGCTGTAAATGCTCAGGAGCTTTCTCATTTCTTGGAGACTCTTTAGTGTGAGGGGTGTCAACGCCATTGTGAGGTTTCCCTTCTAAATCAACTTCGAGCTGTATTTTTTCAGATCTTAACGTCACCCTGACTTTATCCCCGTTTTCTGATTTTAATTCCGCAGCTTGCTCTTTAGTAGTTTTTATTTTTGTAATTCTTTTAGGTATATGGTTTTGAGGATTGTCAATAATATTTCTAACAAGTTCACCCAGTGCAGCTCCTGCATCTCCATCCTTTGCTTCACCTGTAGGATCGGTATACTTGTAAGGATTGTTCGCAACATAAGAATAACGATTAAACGTATCAACCTCACCAGTAAAACCAACCGGATCATTGCTCATAAACCGTCCAACCACCGGATCCTTATAGCGCTGCTGCATATAACTCCAGCCCAAGTCGGTATCATACTTATGCCCGGTATAACCGACATCATCCTTTGGCGCTTCAATGCTATCACCAAACGGTTTGTAATGGCTACGGGAGTTTGTACGCACTGGCATCATGCCTTCTTTGGCGATGAGTTTATCGCCGAGAAAGATATAGTTGATACCACCATCTTTGGTTTCGCGGTAAAGCAATTTACCCGCTTGGCTGTACATGCTGTAGCTGGTGCCGTTGCTGTCGATGATTTTGACTCGGCG
>JBLGCB010000098.1:0-18119 GCA_047617105.1 Phenylobacterium sp.
ACTCAGCGCCCCCGACGCCGATGAACTGATCCATTGGCTGACCCAACAACCTTTATTGCTGACCACTGGCAATGTGGTGATGAGCCACGCTGGTATTTCACCACAATGGACTATCCCACAAGCCATCGAACTGGCCAAAGAAGTAGAAGCGGTGTTACAAAGTGAGCGCTGTGACGACTATCTTCGTAACATGTATCACACCAAACCAACCCAGTGGTCTGAGCATCTTGAGGGTTTTGCCCGCTTTCGTTACATTGTAAACAGCCTGACCCGAATGCGTTTTTGCCTCGCCAATGGCGAACTTGAGTTTGATCATAAAGACGCACCTGTTGAACAACAGGGTCAATCCGGCCAATCAGGCTTAGTGCCTTGGTTTGACTTAGCCCCCGATAGCTGGTCGGATTACCGTCTTATATTTGGTCACTGGGCGTCATTAATGGGCGAGACCGGACATAAACACATCATTGGCCTAGATACGGGTTGCGTTTGGGGTAATCATATGACAATGTTGCAACTACAAGAGAACCAAGACGCGGGTAAAATCACCAAAGACCCCGTTATACTCACTACAACAGCGGCTATCAGGCAAACCGAGCTTTAAATTTCGGCCACTTTGCGCTATGTTTAAAGGCAGGCATATCAAAACTCACCGCAGTACGGTAGACTGACATCATAATGATAAGTGTCGCAGCAAACAAGACACCAAGTAGCAAAAAATCTAGTACCTAAAAACCACTACCATAAAAACACTATAATAATTAATACCAAAAAAAATAATGACTATTAGCAGTTTTCTTCAGACTGCATTGACAATGACAAACAGGCATAAAAGGGCACATTAATGAAAGTAACCGTCGCCAACCGTATCAGAATCGGCTTTGCCGTGATCACTGTGATCTTGGTGATCACGGGGATCTTATCTGTCTCTGGCCTTTCCAGCATCAGTGAATCCACCACTCAGGTCAAAGAGATTTCTATTCCCGCATTAACCTCCAGTGCACAGCTGCAAGTGCAGTTTCTCAAAATGGGCGAAAATGCCTTAGAAGATTATTACACCACTAAACTCGATTTACTCGATGCTGTTGAGCAACGATTCAACGACAACAACAACAAATTTTCTGATGAAAGTCGCAAACTCAAGGAGAAAGTCAGTCAAGACCCAGCGTTAAGAGCTGCCCTGACGACCGTGGTTAGCACCAGTGAATCCTTCATTTCAAATATCAAAACACTATTTACCGCCCACCGCAGCCAACTTAACCTCGACTTGCTGATCAGCAATCAACTAGAGACACTTGAAGAAGCCATTGATGATGCTGGTTCTCAGGCCGTAGATTTGGCCGATCTTGATGGCGTCACAGATGAAGGCAAAGAAGCCGCTAACGCGTTGGAAGGTGATCTTGGCTCATTGTTCGAACTCGCTAACGATTTGGCCACCACAGACACCGCCAGCAGTGTTGATACACTCACCACTGAGGTGAGTGCTGCCAACGAGGGCATTCAACAAAAACTCAACACCATCATTGCAGCGTCCAGTGACGACGAAGCCAAAGAAATGGCCGAAGAACTCTCGAGCAATATCGCGGTGGTGATTGCAGTCACTGGCGGCTCAACCTCGATTGTGATCAACAAACGCAACAGTCTATCGGCGCTGGCCCAATCAACCAAAGCACTGAGCATGTCACAAACCGACAAAGACGAAGGTATTGCCCAGCTAAATCGGCTGTTTATGCTGGCAACGACAGTGGCCGACGAGAATCAACAGCAAGTCAGTGATCATGTCAACAGTGGTCGAAACACCGCTTTTGCAGCCATGGCGTTATCTTTGTTGATTGCCTTTGTGACCAGTGTCAAAACCATCAGAAGCATCATTGGTCCATTGCACGAAGTCAACACCATGTTGAATATTGTCGCCTCTGGTGATTTGACCCAACATTTAAACGACGAGGGCCATGATGAATTCAGTGACTTGGCCAGAAACTGCAATTCCCTGATTGAGAGTTTGCGAACCCTGATCGAAGGTATTATCTCTCGTTCAACTCAGCTGGCATCGGCTTCGGAAGAAACCTCAGCGATCACCACCGAAACCACCTTAGCCATCCAAGAACAGCGCAAGCAATTAGAACAAGCAGCCACCGCGACCACCCAAATGAGCAGTACCTCACAATCGGTGATGGACAGTTCAGAAGAAGCATTACATGAAATCAAACATGCCGACAGTGAATCGAATCGTGTCAAAGCCATTTCACAAAACAACAAAGACACCATTATTCAGCTGGCCCATGAAGTTGAAGAAGCGTCTACCGTCATCAACAAACTACACAGCGACAGCACCTCGATAGGCAGCATTCTTGACGTTATTCGCGGCATTGCCGACCAGACTAACCTGTTAGCCCTTAATGCCGCCATTGAAGCGGCCAGAGCGGGTGAACAAGGGCGAGGGTTTGCAGTGGTGGCAGACGAAGTGCGTTCACTGGCCAGTAAGACCCAGGACTCCACTCAAGAAATTCAAACCATGATTCAAGAGTTACAATCCGGTGCTGAGCAAGCCGTAGAGGTGATGGAACGAGGTAAAAAGCAGGCTGACAGTTGTGTTGAGCAAACCGAGGTCGCCGACCAAGCGCTGATCTCAATCACCAGCGCCGTGCATCAAACCCACGATGCCAGCGATCAAATCTCCGTTGCCGCTTCTGAGCAGCATAAAGTCTCTCAGGAAATCAGTGAACGACTTGAAGCCATGGTGTCGATTGCTGAGGCGACGGCCACTGGTGCCGACCAGACTGCTATCTCCAGCCACGAAGTCGCCAGACTGTCTGAAGAGCTGCGTTTGTCTGTTGATGAGTTTAAGGTTTAATCATGGTGGGAGCGGCGTCCCGCCGCGAAGCTCTGATGTGACTAGATATCCCTGCCATCATTAAGGGTGTAGAAACCACACCCAATTGCTAAGCCGAATGTCGAACCTATTCCCGGCGAGACGCCAGTCCTACAAAACAAAAAAACCGCCTTTCGGCGGTTTTTTTATTTAAAGCGGCTAACGATTAGAAACCAGCGCGTGCCTTAATAGCTAAAGCCACTTCTGATTCGGCAAAACCATTGTCGGTTGCCCATTTCCAGTCAGTGCCACTTTTCAGTTTATTGCTGGATAATCGTTTAACAATATACTTGCCAACATTGTTCGACTTTTTTTGCATCGAAAATTGCAACAAAGTCATACCGTTACAGGAGACGCCATCATAGATATTGCGTAATTTAACTTTATTGCTTTTTAACTTTTTACGTAAACGGTTTTTATCATCAGCAGCGACAAAATTGCAAATTGATACTACCAAAGCATCATTTGCCATTGCCGGTTTTGAAACCAAAACACTTGTCGATAGCATAGCCGTAACCATTGCCATAGATAACCACTTCATACCAAACCCTTAAAATAAAATTGCACACAATATGCTCCGAGTGTAGCAATATCTCACATACGACGCAATCCATTCCGGCAGACGACAGGTTTATTCAGTTGATTCGCCACAACTATGAGACATTAGCCCTAAAATGGCGGGAGATCAAAGCAGATTGTAACTATCCAGCGCACTCATCTTACGCACCATAACGGCGTTATTTTCGTACTCAAACAGTTACATATGACCTATATGCGCCTATTTTCCGTGCGAAAATGCCTTGTTCTGAAGCGAAATCTAAGCACGCTGAATAGTTACACTGAATAGCTATGCACTATGCAGGATTAGTCCTGACGGGTCAATTTAACAAATTGGTAATCGTAATTATTCGCTGCGGTTTTTTGGTGAGACTCACTCCACACTTGCTGCCATTGGCCAATGGCCTGATAGTCTGGGAAAAAAGCATCACCCTCCACCGTCAAATCAATCAAGGTGAGGTATAAATCACTGGCTTGCGCCAAAAATTGCTGGTAAATATGGCCACCGCCAATGATCATCACTTCTTCCACCTCGCCTGCCGCCGCCAACGCCGCAGCGGTATCGTGCACCACGGTAATGCCATCAGCACTAAAATCCGCTGAACGGGTGATGACAATGTTGTGGCGCTTCGGTAGCGGTCGACCGATAGATTCAAAAGTCTTTCTGCCCATGATCACCGGTTTAGCCAACGTGGTCTTTTTAAAGAACTTTAAATCGGCCGGCAAATGCCATGGCATTTTATTGTCCTTGCCAATCACCCGGTTCGCCGCCATCGCCGCTATCATTGAGATTTTCATGTTGTTCTGTTGCCCTATGCTATTTTTGCCGATTGTACAGGATTTATGGCTGGTAGGGTACTGGTTGCAAGTCCCTGCTGTTTTTTCGTCACAGTTCAGCGTGATTAGATTTTGCTTCAGAACAAAGTCTTGCTTCACCTCGACGGTCTTGTTCAATAGTGACGATCTTCTTTGATTTGTGGCCATCATTGATTTACGATAACGCCCCAACTTAAAGCAACTGACGATAAAACATCTTATGGACCATTACGCTGTATTTGGCAACCCGATTGGCCACTCACGTTCGCCTTTTATTCACCAGCAATTTGCTTTGCAGACCCAGCAAACCCTCGATTATCAGGCAATTGAGGTTGAACTGGATGACTTTGCCGCGACCACTGCGGCCTTCTTCGACGCCAGCAGTGAAAATGGCCTCAGCGGCCAAGGTGCCAATGTCACAGTACCTTTTAAAGAACGGGCCTTTGAGATTTGCAACCAAGTCAGCGAGCGGGCGAAAAAAGCAGGCGCGGTGAATACGCTGATCAGAACCGCCAATGGCGACATTCATGGCGACAATACCGATGGCGTTGGTTTGGTTAGAGACTTACTGAATAAAGCAGTGACCCTAGCAGGCAAGAATATTCTGTTACTCGGTGCCGGAGGCGCAGCAAGAGGCGTTATCGAACCACTGTTAGAACAATCCCCTACTCGACTGGTGATCAGCAACAGAACGCTTGCTAAGGCCCAAGGTCTAGCAGAAGAATTTCAACACCCTCTATTGAGCACCATGGCGATGGGATCGTTAGATCAGCAAACCTTTGACGTCATCATTAACGCCACTTCTGCCGGGTTATCAGGAAAAGTGCCATCACTGCCTGTCGGTTGTTTAACCCCCGACACCGTGTGTTATGACATGGTTTATCTTAAAGACACCACCCCCTTTAATCGCTGGGCGCAAGAACATGGCGTACAGACGACTTTTGATGGTTTAGGGATGTTGGTTGAACAAGCAGCGGAGAGTTTTTCGTTATGGCGTGGCGTCACGCCAGATAGCGGGGCTGTACTGGCCCAGATCCGGGCGATGTTGTAGGGTGCGCACTGCGCGAGGCTGTGTGGAAACTTCCGTAGGATGGTGTAGAGCGAAGCGAAACCCATCATTTGTAGACGATCGCAGCACGATATCGCGGTTTATCGCCAAATTATGATGGGTTTCGCCTTAGGCTCTACCCATCCTACGGCTAAAATTGAGTTTTTACACAAGCTTTCGCACCATTAATCTAGACTTGAGTTCAACCTAAATTCGTATTTATTCAATGAAATTGGCAATGGTGCGCGAAGCGCACCCTACGGCAAAACCCTATCATTCCTCTCGTAAAGCAACATCTAACCGAGCCAAATGCGCAATCATATCTTCGGCAGAGGTTTTTGGCTCCACATCTTTGTCAATCGCCAATACCTTGCCGTCAACTCCAATATAAACCGTGATACGTTTGGCAATGCCAAACAAGTTTAATACATCATAAGCTTTGGCAGTGGTTTTCTCAGGATCGCTTAACAGCGGAAAATCGGCTTTTTGCTTTTTTGCAAAACTTCGATTCTCTTCCAGTGGATCAACACTGGCCATAAAATACGTCACTTGGTATTTTCTAATTAAATGACCGTTGTCTGCCAATGATTTACATTCAATGGTACAACCCCGGGTATGCGCCCGCGGAAACCAAGCAATCACCACCGCTTCTTTGCCCTTAAACTGAGATAAGGTATAGGTATTACCATCAGTAGACGCGAGCGAGAAGTTCGGTGCCATGTCGCCGACTTTCAGGGTAGCTGACAACACACTGGTCGATAACAGCATCAGCGTAAACAGGGATGTGTATAAGCACAGCTGGGAGCGCAGCTGGGAGCGCAGATTTATCAAAAACTTCATTTATGGCCTCAGTTCTGAAATATTTTGTGGCTATCTTAGCCTAATTTAAGCGCCTAAGGCTAGTGGAAAAACAATTAACCCTGTTAAACAGGATAGAGTTTCGCCTTCAAAGCCGCTATGTGTTTTCACTTTTCAAACCAATACTACTCATCCAATGTTCAAAGTTAACCAGGTTACCTGGCAAGACCACTTTGGTTTCCTTTGAACTTAAGCCTTTAAGCTGTTTAAGGTATTGTTCACCCAACTGCACCCGTAACGCATTTTGCCCACCAGGCGCGCTGATGACCGCAGCGATTTTGTCGATTGAATCTGCCGTCGCTCTGGCAATGGTGAGGATCTCTTGTGCTTTACCTTCTGCTTCATTGATTTGACGCTGCATCTCCCCTTCCGACCAGTTGATCATCTCAGCCTTGATGCCCTCAGAGCGATTAATTTTGCTTTGCTTATCGCCTTCACTTTTAGACAGCAGTGCACGCCGGTTACGCTCGGCATTCACTTGTTTTTCCATCGCATTTTTCACCGTCTCTGGTGGCGTCAGGTTTTTGATTTCATAACGATGCACCCGAATCCCCCAAGTGGCCCCCGCCTTATCCAATACATCAACCACTTTAGCACTGATGGCATCACGCTCTTCAAATGTACGGTCCAGATCCAGTGTGCCAATCACTGAACGTGTCGTCGTTTGTGCCAATTGCATCGCAGCAAAACGATAATCAATAATGCCATAGCTGGCTTTGACCGGGTCAATCACCGAAATATAAATAACCCCATCGACTTCAATATTCACTTCATCTCGCGAAAAACACTCCTGAGGCGGCACATCAATGGTTTCTTCTTTTAAATCATGGATATAGGCTACTTTATCGACAAAAGGCACTAAGGTATGAAAACCAGGTTCTAGGGTGCAGTGATATTTGCCCAACCGTTCGACCACATAAGCCTTTTTGGTCGCCACCAGTCGAATAGACTGAAATAACTTAATAATAAACAACAAAAATATTGCTGCCCAAATCCCCATCACGATAGTGTCTACCAATTCATTGTCCATTATGCTTTTCCTCCATCAATCGTACTGGCCACCTGATTGATGCCAGCAAAAAAACCTTCGATTTGGGCCAATTCTTTTGGCACCACCGACACCTGAGCATTCTCAAGAATGCCACCAACCTGATCGATAAACTGCTCTTTGAGCAACATATTCATCGCATCCACACCACCGACGTTATTCACTGCCTGCGATATCATTAACATGCCTTCTGCTTTGGCATTGGCGACAAGCGAGATCTCCTGTCCTTTACCGTTGGCTTCGTTAATTTTTTTCAGTTTTTCACCTTCAGAAATATTAATCGCTTCGATTTTTTCGCCTTGTGAGAGATTAATTTTGGCTTCTTTTTCGGCGGTCGCCAAAGTGATCTCTGCCCGCTTGGTACGCTCGGCTTCCATTTGTTTTTCAAGGGTGTGAATAACGTCTTGCGAGGGGGTTATGTTCTTGATTTCATAACGCAAGACTTTAATGCCCCAGGGGTTTGAGGCGACATCAATTTCACTGACAATAGATTCATTCAGGGTTTCGCGCTCAGAAAACGTTTGGCTAAGGTTGAGCTTGCCAATCTCCGATCGCATGGTGGTTTGGGCTAGGTTGACTGCCGCCAGACGATAATTTTCAATACCATAACTGGCCTTTTGCCCATCCCTTACCTTAAGGTAAACCAGGCCATCGACTTCAATTTGAATATTGTCTTTTGAAATACAATTTTGCGGCGGGACATCGAGCACTTGCTCACGAATATCGTGGGCATAAGCGACTCTATCAAGAAAGGGGATTAAAAAGTGAAATCCGGGCTGCAATACCACCCGAAACTTGCCTAATCGTTCAATCACATTGACCTCCCGCATCGGCACTACCAGCATCAGCTTATACAAAATCACAAAGACAATTAAAAATATACCTGTAAATATGGCCATTAGACCTCCTCTTCTTTTTGTTAATTTTTATTGATTAAATGTTATTACAAACCTAATGATTTCTCGACCACCAGTGAAATATTATCATGACAGATAATCGTCACCGTTTCACCCGCTTCAATCACACTGCCATCGGCCATGGCTATCCAGCTGGAACCTTGAAACTCAATACGTCCGGTGTCTTCACCCGGCCCAATCGTTTCAATCACGGTGGCTGTTTTGCCATAAATATCCATATCTTCATCGGTATTGGCCACCGTTGTATCACCGCCCACCAGTTTTTGAGTGATGTTACGAAACACCAGCAGTAGCAGCATAGATAAGATAAACCACAAGGTAATGGATGTTGTCCAGCTACTGATAAAATCCAGTTGCCAGGATGCGGCAACCATTAGGCAGGCGGCGCCGAGAAAAATCACAATACCACCGGGAATAATCAATTCCGCTGCCATTAATATCACACCGGATATCGCCCAAATCAACACTGGACCGGTGATAAAGTCAAACATGGGGATTCTTGCTCATGACTTATCAAGCTCCCACAGCCACTGTTTGGTCAGATAACTGGCTTTGGATAACTCACCACGGGCACGAACGTTTTCAATCAATTGTTTCACCGCTATTGCATCTTTTCTGAAACAGACAATGATTTGAGTTTCGGTTTTTGTCGATGTCATTGCGCCAGTGCCATCTTTTGTTTCTTTATACTTCATACCTCGGTACATAGAATAATTTATATACTCTTCAGCTTGGCCCTCAAAGCCAGTGATTTTAATTTTACGATCGTTGATTTCAATCACCGCATCACTGACAGCATCACCAAGATCAATGGATTGCGCTGTAAACTCTCTAACATCGCCACCATAAAATTTAAGATTATAACGGGAACATGGTTTGCTCTGAATTTTCTTTGGTGATGTCGCCTCCTCAAAACTACTGGTGGAAGGATGTTGGGCTTGGTCATCTTCACTGCTACAGCCTGCCAAAACACTAAACGCAAGGCCAAGTATTAGGGGTTTGATCATCATATTTGAGGTTCCTAAGCTATGGTAGAGCAAGTATGGTTGAATAGTCGATGAAGTGCAAAATCCCACCATCACTAAAAAGCGACTAAGCAGGCACTAAATCGACACTATGCCGACACTAAGCCGCTACTAAATCGAACCTAATGCCGACACTAATCACGCTTCGATAAAGCGATTACGACCAGCCAATTTAGCCTTATATAAAGCTTTATCAGCACTTTCTATGAAATCTGGCAGCGGGAAACCTGCCGTGGGGACCATCGAAACCAGTCCGATACTAAAAGTCACATAACTGGCCACAGTCGAACCCGAGTGTTCTATATTGGCTTTGGGCATCGCTTCGATAATATGCCGAGCAACATGCCGAGCCCCTTCCAAATCGGTTTCTGGCAACACACAAACAAACTCTTCACCACCGTAACGGGCGACCATATCTGTTGGTCTTTGCAACTGATTGGTCAATAATTGGGCGATCTGCTTTAAACAATCATCCCCGCCAAGATGGCCATATTGGTCATTGTATTGCTTGAAAAAATCGATATCCATCAACAATAACGACACCGAGGTCTCACGACGGATGCCTCTTTGCCATTCCTGCGAGATAGTACGGTCAAATTGACGACGGTTGGGAATGGAGGTTAAACCGTCGATCATTGATAACTGCATCAGGCGATCACGGTACAGTTTGAGCTCGAGGTGATTTCGCACTCGGGCTTTGACGATTTGCGGTGAAAATGGCTTGGTAATATAATCAATAGCACCCATTTCGAGACCTCTGGCCTCATCTTCCATATCATCCATGGCGGTGACAAAGATCACCGGAATATTACGGGTCTGAATATTGGTTTTAAGTTCATCGCAAACGGTATAACCATCCATGCCAGGCATAGTGACGTCCAGTAGAATCAAATCAGGCTCTTCGCTACTCGCCAGTTCAATACCCTTTTCGCCATATTCGGCGGTCACGATCTTGTGCTCGTCTTCGAGTAACCCAGTCAACAACATGGTGTTTACCGCACTATCATCAATGATCAGAATTTTGCTTTGTTTTGTTTTCATACGCTCAGCTTAAAAGAACCCACTTTTTCTATACCGCTCTACCTAGCTAGCCTACACGACAAAGCCAATTTTCGCGAGTAATCAAGATAAATTATAACCACAAATATTCAAATGGAGCCCAATTGCGTGAATTAGACTGCGGGGATCATTTATTCGCCATCATAAAGAGACCTGAAAATAACAACATACTGTAAAAGAATAAATAGTAGACTATTTCAGCTTACATCTGTAAGCTTAAATTTTTAATAACGACCAATCATTCAATGAATTCTGAAACCGTAACCGACTATCCCTTGTACAGTACCAAAGAAGAGTGGGCCAATTGCATCAGCCATGGCATCGGTGGCCTAGCCAGTATTGTTGGTTTGATATTTTTACTAATCCCCATTCAGCTTGCCTCTCAATCAGTTATTGAAACGCTGAAGTTCAGTAGTTTTACTATTTATGGTTGCAGTTTGATTTTATTGTTTATGACATCGACGATGTACCATGGGGTGCGCAACCAAAGACACAAAGCATTATTTCAACTGCTTGATCATTGTGCTATCTACTTGCTGATTGCTGGCTCGTATACCCCTTTGCTTTTAATCACCATCGCATCAACCCAAGCGAATATCGTGCTGGGCATTATCTGGTTTATTGCGCTGGTGGGTATCGTATTTAAGATAAAGTGTGGTGATCGCTTTGAAAAAGTTTCATTGGTGAGTTATCTAGCCATGGGTTGGTGTAGCTTGTTTGTTATCGCTCAGTTATGGCAAAAACTGCCTATCGGCGGCTTTTCTTTGCTGGTTGGCGGAGGCCTGATATACAGCCTCGGCACCATTTTTTACAGCAATGACAAAATCCCTTATAACCACGCCATTTGGCACCTATTTGTCCTTGGCGGTGCCGCTTGCCATTATTTTATGATGTTGCTTTATGTGTTGCCAGCAGGTGGGGTGTAGGCTTGTCTTAAATCAACGTTAATGGTGCGCAGAAGCACACCCTACTCCCCATCATGTACATTGACATCACCAGAGCCTGATTCGCCAATCTCCAGTGTGTTCACCGCCGTAATGTCAATATCACCAGAGCCATCTTCAATTTTAACCGCTTGGCTCACATGACTGACCTGTATGTCACCAGAGCTATCTTCAATGGTTACATCACCGGTAATATGGCTGACTTCAATCCCACCAGAACCATCGACAATCTCTACATTACCCACCAGATTAGTGATATTAATGCTGCCAGAGCCGTCATCAATGGTTAAATCATCATTTTGGTTGACCACTTCTATCGAACCAGAACCATCTTCGATAATCACTTTAGCATTAATATGGTTAATGGAAATATCACCGGAACCATCGTCAATCTTCAATGCCATTTTGGCAGGCATCCGCACCTCTAAATCTATTCTGGCAGACTGACCAAAATCAAAATGGCTATCATGACTGGCAGTCAATTGAGCGCCACCATTGTGGCCCCGCTTAGTTAACGTCAACTCATAACCATCGCCATTATTATTGCCATCATAAGTCCAGATATCCGCTTTCACTTCTATGGTCTCCAGACCGACCACACCAACAATGCGTAAATCACCTGCATCGGCATCAATGTTCAATTGGTTTAAATGACTGGCGGGCAAACTCAGCTGTTGGCTATAGTGCTCGCTTGGTCTGGAGCTGGTGTCAATGTGAATGACGCAACCACTGAGCAGTGATGCTGATAATAAAGGAATGGCTAAAACAGATGTACGTGATAATAAAGATGCAGAAAATCGAGCAGAAGTAACAGTTTTCATAAATAACACTCATGGTTATAAAAGGTTTACAACCAAAGAGCAAGATAAAGACCAGCTTGAAAATAACTTTAAACCACTGATATTTAAAGACTTATTACGTTTTCAAGAAAAATGTAAAAATCAAAAACGTGGTATAAACCACAATGTAGTGGGTTTTGTGAAAAAGTAGTGACTTTGCTCTATGGCTGGCCTGAACCAGCACACCTTAACCTTCACGGCTCAGCCTTTCACACCTTAGCCTTCACACCTCATCCTTCACACCTCAGCCTTCACACCTCAGCCTTCACACCTCATCCTTCACACCTCAGCCTTCACACCTCAGCCTTCACACCTCATCCTTCACAATAGGCCCGAGCCTCAGTAATCGCCTGTTGTAACAACGCCTCATAACGTGCAATCGTATTGCCCATATCCGTTAGCTCCTCATTAGCAAAGCTAAACTGCATTCCTTTGGCCACATCACTTAAACTGTCCATGCCCAGCGTTGAACTCACGCCTTTCATGGTGTGCGCCAATTTCATCGCATCATCACTTTCGCCATTATCAAACATGGTTTGTAACTGACGACCAGATGCTTCATATTGACTGATAAACGTGCCCAGCAGCTTCTTATATAAATCGACATTGTTGGCCGCATAGGTAATGCCTTTTTCAGCATTTAATATCGGTTCTTGACTCATTACTACCCTCTCATTATTACTTTGTTCACTACTTTCGTTGCTACTTTCATCAGTGAGACCATCGTTGCCTTCATTAACGTCATCAACCTCATCGCTGCACGCTGGTTCAAGATATTTAGCCAATAACTCACTTAACGCGGTAAAATCTAGCGGTTTGGTTAGATATTCACTCACCCCGCAATTGATTGCCTTTTGAATGTATTCTTTGTGCGCCTCAGCCGACAAGCCAAAAATTGGCAGCTTCTCTAACCCCGCAATTTGTCTGATCTTAGTGGTGGCTTCAAGGCCATCCATCTTCGGCATATGCATATCCATTAATACAATGTCTGGCTGCCAGTTGACGCTTTCCTCCACCCCAATCAGTCCATTTTCGGCCACTTTAACGGTTAACCCCAAAGCATGCAAACTGGCGGTCATTAATTGTTGATTGACCAGAGAATCTTCAACCACCAGCACTTTCTGGCCATTAAAGTGGGCTTTTTTCTCTACTGTCGATTGCGTCGGCATCGCCACAGGTGCGACCCCCGCCTTAGTCGGATCCCCTAAAGGTAAGGTCAATAAACATTCAGTGCCTTTGTTTTCAAGGCTGTTGATCACAATGCTGCCGCCTAAAAAGTCGGTTAATTTGCGCACAATAGACAGACCTAACCCAGTACCACCATAATAACGGGTTCTGGAGTTATCAACCTGTTCAAAGGGAGAAAATATCCGCGACATGCCATCCTTAGGAATACCAATGCCTTCATCCTTCACCGATATTTTTAGCTTGTCGCCTTGCTGAGTTAAATAAACCGTCACCACACCACCAACATGACTAAACTTAATCGCATTACCAATCAGATTATTGAGAATATTGAGGGTTTTGACCCGGTCGATCACCACGGCGCTGGTCTTTATGTCTTGCAGCTCAACTTTTAGTTGAATATCACGGGGCAGACAAGTACATTCGAAACCCGTTTTGATACCTTCAATCAATCGCTGCGCATTGACCATTTCAAGATGCAAATCCAGCTTATCGGCCTCAATTTGAGACAAATCAAGTACATCATCAATTAGGGTGGTTAAGTGAGCGGCATTTTCGGCAATCAGGGTAAGGTATTCTTTAAACTCTACGGTATGATCCACAGCAGGAGAATCTAACAGCTTATGCGACATCAACTGGCCAAAACCACTGATGGCATTCAACGGTGTTCTTAATTCGTGGCTCATGGTCGCCAAAAATCGGGTTTTTGCTTCACTGGCTAACTCCACCGCCTCTTTAGAAGCCAGTAATTCTTTTTGCAACTCTATCAACTGGGTGATGTCCCGGGCAGAGCAAATAAAAGAGGTAATTTGTCCATCAATGCTCTCAGGTGAAAACTGAACATCATAATCAGCATTGTTTTTACCCACGTATTGATAACGAACCACACTTTTGTTTTTCAGCAAATCGCTAATGGCCTGGCGATAAACGGCCAACGTATTCTCAGCCAACCCCAGTTCAGTGTAATGTTTACCAATTTCATTATGAACACAGACGTCTAACTTAGCTTCCATTCTCGGATTCATAAACAGCAAAAAACCATTAATATCAAAACGACCAATGATATCTAGGGAGTTGTCGAGCAATTGGCTTAAACTTTGTGACAAACGGGCATTTTCTTTGGCCGCTTCAACAATGTAATGCTGCGATAACAATCCCCGAACCCTAGCGATTAACTCTTCTCTGACAATGGGTTTACTGATAAAGTCATCGACACCAAGGTTAAACAATTTAATCCGCCGTGACGAGTCCTCATACCCAGACATGGCCAATACGCGCAGGCTGTTTTTCGGTTCCGGCAAGGTGCGAATATAATCAACCAATTCAACCCCGGTCATATTACCCGCTAACACCACATCAATAATGGTTAGGTCATAATCTGATTTTGCCAACTCTTTAATGGCTTGCTCGGCAGAACTCACCACCACGACTTTTAAGCCCATATCCTCCAATAACACAGAAACATATTCAGCCTGGGAGCGAGAGTCTTCGACCACCAATACTTTGCCTTCTATCGGCTTATTGCGTTCAATCAGCAACTCTACCGCATGACTGAAACGATGCAATTCATGGCGACCAATCAGCTGAGTGACGCCATTGGTAAAGGCAAAATCATAATTAATACTGCTTTTTTGTGGTGTGACCAATAACACGGTGGTGGTTTTATATTGCTCCTCTTTGCGTAATTTGGCACAAACGTTAATACCTTCATCATCGGGTAATTTCTGTGACAGGCAAATGAGGTGATAATCGTCTTTGGCCGCTTCTTGGTAGGTTTCTTCGGCAGATGTGGTGAACGTAACACTGACCCCTAATCGGGTGATTAGTTGGGTAAAAATATGGCGCCCTGTCTTGCTCGGCTCGGCAATTAACACTTTAAGTTTTGACATGGGTCTCTTTATAAATGATAGATATAGGCAATAATAGCCGCAAAGAATTCAGCGTTTCGCCACAGTAAAATAAATGATAATCGAATTACATCTAAGCGTAGCGCATTAACGCATAAATGTGAATAAAACTTACCATGTCGTCACTTGTTAGTCATGGCTACTCTGGCAACCAATACAAAATTCAGCCTCAGGTTTAATGGTTAAACGAGCAACAGCAATCATCTGACCACATTCTTCACAAAAACCGTAATCATCACTCTCTAGGCGCTGTAACGCTGCATTGATGTCCAGCAAATGCTGCTCGGTATGCTGCTGCCCGGCTTTGGCCATTTCTTGTTGCTGTATCGCGTCAATTCGTGATACCCGGCCAACCGCTTGCTGATCGAGGATCACCGGTTGCGCTTTGTCCTGTTGACCACCAAGCAATTGTTCAAGTTCATTTTTGTTCTGTAATAGTTGCTGTTTCAATCCATCTCGCTGTAATGGCTTTAGTAAAGGTGTTGGTGAAGGTGCGGGCGTTGCCATTAGGATTCGCCCGGCGTTTTAGGTAAAATCACATATACCCCTTTAAATTCAGCCACTGCCTTATCACCGTCTTTGACTTCAACCGTCAATTTAAGACGCGCTTTTTTACCTTGGGCCAATGGTGACAAATCGCCCTCGATATCTGCCATTCTGGCCAACGCGCCAGGCTGCTGAGTTACTGGTTTATGATAGTGAATTTGGCCATCACCTAACACAATATGACCCTCTACCTCTTGGTCTTTACACCACAAATACAATAAGCCCCAGCCTGTCAGCGACGCCAGCGAAAAAACACTGCCCGCAAACATGGTGCCGTGTAAATTGAGGTTGGGGTTTAACGCCGCACGAGTTTCGAATACCCTGCCAGTGTATTGGTGCACCTTGATGCCCATCACTTGAGATATCGGAATTTCATCATACCAAGTCTGCTGCAACTCCTTACACCATTGGGCATCGCGAATAATCACATCAACCTCAGACAAGGTCTTTTTCAACTGTTGCAGATTGACCGAGCCCAACAAGGTTGGCGCTTCACCCGTTACCCGATAACCACATTTAATATAAAATTCGCTCGAATCTTCGCGTGAATTAAGAATCAACCGTTTAAGGCCCTGTTTTCTCGCTTCTTCTTCCAATGACATCATCAGCAAAGTGCCAATGTTTTGACCGCGGTAAGCTTTGTCTACCGCCATATAGCGAATTTGCCCTTCGTCTGCACTGGTCACATGCAATCGACCAATACCAATCGGTTGGTTGTTGTCATCACACACCATCCGATGAATTCCATGAGAATCATATTCGTCTTTTTCTGACCCTTCGGGTTCACCCCAAGGTTTACGTAACATCGTCCAGCGAAATTGATAATACTGGTCAAGCGCTTGTGCGCTGGCAGGGTCTATTACCTGAAACATAGATTTCCTTTACTTTTTATAGCTTATTGCGACAAATTAAACGTCACGGGACCATCATTAATGCTATGAACCGCCATATCCGCCGCAAATTGGCCAGTCGCAACACTCATGCCTTGTTGCTCCAACTCGCTGATAAACAGCTGATACAAACGCAACGCTTCATCTGGATGCGCGGCAGATGAAAAACTCGGTCGCTTGCCTTTATTGGTATCCGCAGCCAAGGTAAATTGCGATACCACCAACACTTTACCACCACTTTGCTGCACATTAAGATTCATTTTGTCATTGTCGTCGGCAAAAATGCGATAACCCAGAATTCGCTCGCTTAAACGCCGGGCCTTAGCGTCATCATCATGTTTCTCGACCCCAAGATAAACCAATAATCCACCTTCAATTTCTCCACAGATTTGCCCATCCACCACCACTTTGGCGCTGATGACTCTTTGAATTAGGGCAATCATTCACTGTCCTGTTTGTATAAAAATGACGAAATAGAATCACTGGCCCGACACAAAGCGCTGGCAATCGCAGGTTCTAAACCTGAATGACCAGCCGCGGGTACCACTTGTAATTGACTATTGGGCCAATGCTTGTTCAGGGTGAAGGCATTTTCAATTTTGCACACCACATCATAACGTCCATGGATAACATAACCCGGGATATCAGCGATTTTACCAATATTATCAATAATATAATTATCATCAATAAAGCAATTATTAACAAAGTAATGGCATTCAATACGAGATAGACTCAGCGCCGTATGGGTTTCGCTACAATGACTCTGTGCATCTGCTTTGGTTTTTAAAGTAGAGACTTTCCCTTCCCATACCGCCCATAATTTGGCCGCATGTAAGCGTTCGATTTCATTTTCACTGGTCAGCAAAGCATAATAGGCTTGAATTTCGTCGCCATCGGCTACCCCCTTCACAACACTGATAAAATCAGCAAAGTAATCTGGGAAAATCTGGCTCGCGCCACCCGATTGGCTGTATAACCAACTATAATCTTCAGTTCTGGCCAAAAAGATCCCCCGCAATAACAAGGCTCTGACACGCTCAGGGTAATTAATAGCATAAATCAGTGCCAAGGTAGAACCCCAAGAACCGCCAGCCACCACCCATTTATCCACTTTTAACTGCTCACGGATAAGCTCTATATCGTTCAATAGTGCCCAGGTATCATTATTTTGTAAACTGGCATGTGGCGTAGACAAACCGCAGCCACGCTGATCGAAGATGATGATGCGATAGACTTCAGGGTCATAAAAACTACGGTGAACACCGTTTGAACCGCCCCCCGGCCCACCATGTAAAAATATCACTGGCAGCCCATCAGGGTTACCCGACTCTTCAACATATAGCTGATGCTCGCCATCGGCGGTGGCAAACTGATAGGTTTCATTAGGTTGTATTAATGGATAAATACCATTCATATCATTTATTCTCCAGTCTCTTGTTCTGGTGGCTGATGCGCTTGCTCCTGCTCTTTCTCCTGCTCTTGCTCATTCAGAGGAGCTTTTGCCCGAGGTGATATCAAAGGGTCAATAAAAACGGTGAATTCAGCCCCCAACAATACCACTATCCAGGAAACATATACCCATAAAAATAAAATAGGGATTGATGCCAATG
>JBLGCB010000099.1:0-18038 GCA_047617105.1 Phenylobacterium sp.
AAGCAGATACCGATTGGATTAACTAAAATAACACAGGCGGGGTTGAGTTATCCCCACAGAAATTGAGTAGATAAATATGAGTGATGACCAAGATACGATGGACGAATGGGCAGCAGCTATGGAAGAAGCTGACCAAGGTGCAGATGAGGGTGGACCCGAAGCGGCAGAGCTTGAAGAACTGAGCGAAGATAGCAATGCCCCGATAAGTGTTGAAGAAAGACGCAAGCTGGATACCATTTTAGATATTCCGGTGACCATCTCGATGGAGGTTGGTCGCAGCTCCATCAGCATCCGTAACCTGTTGCAGCTTAACCAGGGGTCGGTGGTAGAACTTGACCGGGTCGCGGGTGAGCCATTAGATGTAATGATCAACGGCACTCTTATTGCTCACGGTGAGGTGGTGGTGGTCAATGATAAATTTGGTATTCGTTTAACCGATGTTATCAGCCAGACTGAGCGGATTAAAAAATTACGCTAACGGTGTAAGAAGAGGTTTTTGTGAAACGTTTTATCATCAAGTCAACGGCTTTGTTCATGTTATGGTTGCCCATGCTTGCATTGGCAACACCGAAGCCTAGCCCCGGACCGACAGCCAGTAATTACCTATCGGTGTTGATTTCGCTGTTTATCGTTATTGGTGTGATGATAGTGTTGGCGGTGTTTTACAAACGGATGAACCTAGGGTTTACCGGTTCACAGGCGATTAAAGTGGTGACAACTTTACCCGTAGGCGCCAAAGAGCGAATTTTGGTGATTGAAGTTAATGGTCAGCAGCATTTGCTAGGGGTGACGCCGCAACAAATTAATCATTTAATCACCTTAGACGAACCGATTGAAATGGACAATATGGGACCTGCAAATTTGGCCACTTCTTTTCAAAAAATCTTACAAGGGGCGAAAAAGTCGTCATGATAAACGCTTCTTTACCTTCTCCTTCTGCTCTCAGAGGCAACATTGGCCAAATAACACGTCGTGGATTGATTGCTGCGATTGGGTTGTTGGGTTTATTATTAGGGCTATTACTGGCCCCAGATGCCATGGCTGATGCCACCGGTATTCCGGCACTCACCGTCACCAACAATGCCGCTGGCAATCAAGAATATACCGTATCGCTGCAAGTCTTGGCGATGATGACCGCGATGAGTTTTATTCCTGCGGCTTTGATCATGATGACCTCATTCACTCGAATTATTATTGTTTTGGCCATCGTGCGTCAGGCCATCGGATTACAAAGCTCTCCTTCTAACCAAGTGCTCATTGGCATCGCTTTGTTTCTCACCTTCTTTATCATGTCACCGGTATTCAGCCAAATTAACGATCAGGCATTACAACCTTATCTCAACGAAGAAGCGACCTCGTTGCAAGCATTTGAGGCGGCCAAAGTGCCCATGCGAGCATTTATGTTATCGCAAACCCGGGTTAAAGATTTGGCCACTATGGCCGAGATTGCCGGACTTGAAACCCTTCAGGCCCCAGAAGACGCGCCGTTCAGCGTGTTGGTGCCATCATTTATCACCAGTGAATTAAAAACCGCTTTTCAGATTGGTTTTATGTTTTTTATTCCCTTTTTGATTATTGATTTGGTGGTGGCCAGTATCCTGATGGCCATGGGTATGATGATGTTATCGCCGATGATCGTTTCATTGCCGTTTAAGCTGATGTTGTTTGTGTTGGTTGATGGCTGGGCTTTGGTGATGTCGACATTGGCTACCAGTTTTGGCTTGGGGACTTGACATGAATATGGGGCGGTATAATGACACCTGAAATTTTTGTCGACGTCTTACGAGACGCACTATTTTTGGTGATCACCTTGGTGACCGTGATCATCATTCCTAGCTTGCTGGTTGGCCTCGTCGTAGCGATTTTTCAGGCCGCCACCTCTATCAACGAACAAACCTTAAGCTTCTTACCTCGTTTGATTGTCACCTTGTTGTCGTTGATTTATGGTGCTCATTGGTTAACCCAAACTCTTATTGAATTCACCTTGACCTTGGTTGGCCGAATTCCCAGTATTTTAGGTTAGCCAGAATGCTTGAACTTCCGGTAGGTATTGCGCTTCAGTGGGTGGCCGATTTTTTACTGCCATTGACCCGTATTTCCGCGATGCTTGGGGTGATGGTCGGTATTGGTGCCAAAACAACGCCGATACGAATTAAATCATCGCTGGCGATATTACTCACTATTATGGTCATGCCAGCGTTAGAACCGTCCCCTTTTACTGATTTGCTGTCGTTTGAAATGGTGATTTTGGTGATTCAACAGATGATAGTTGGGGTGATTATTGGCTTTGTGTCGATGTTGATGCTCAATACCTTTGTGCTGGCGGGTCAGATAGTGGCGATGCAAACGGGTTTGGGTTTTGCGTCTATGGTTGACCCGGTCAACGGCATGAATGTACCCGCTGTTGGTCAGTTTTATTTGATTTTGGCGACCTTGTTATTTTGGGCGTTAGACGGTCACCTAGTGCTGATTCAAATGGTGGTGCATTCGTTTAAAGCGATTCCAATTGGTCATGGCTGGTTAGACGTCAAACATTATCAGGATATCGCCAACTGGGGCGGTTGGATGTTTTCCACCGCGTTGGTCTTGTCGTTACCACCGATGACGGCGATGTTATTGATCAACATTGCGTTTGGTATTCTCACCCGGGCGGCACCACAGTTGAACGTGTTCACCATTGGTTTTCCCATCACTATGACTGCTGGTTTGATCATTATGTGGATCACCTTGGAAAACTTTGCCTTTCATTTTGATAATCAATGGCAGCAAGCGTTATTACTGGCTTGTAGCATTGTTGATTGTTGATTGTTGATGAGGCTTAGCTAATGGCACAAGATGATCAAGAAAAAACGGAAGAACCCACCGAGAAGAAAATCAATGACGCGAGAAAAAAAGGTCAGATTGCTCGTTCAAAAGATCTCGGCACAGCATTTGTTCTGATTTTTAGTGCTGTCGCCATGTTGATTGAGGGTGAAAACTTGGGTAAGGCGGTCGCTAACATTATGATCCGGGCGTTATCGCTTAGACGCGATGAAACCTACGATACCACCATGATGTTCTCTATCTGGGCTGAAGTGGGCAGTGAGCTTTCGGGTCCACTGGCGTTCATTTTCTTTATTATCCTAGTGGCCGCATTTATTGGTAATACTTTACTCGGTGGTTTTAACGTCAGTGCTGAGGCAATGTTACCTAAAGCCAGTAAAATGAGCCCGGCCAAAGGGTTTGTTAGAATGTTTGGTCCTAAAGCGGCGGTTGAATTGGGCAAAGCACTACTTAAATTTTTTGCTGTGGCCGGGGTGGCTTACTTTATTTTGGCAGCCACTTTCCCTGATATATTGCATTTGGGTATAGAGACGGTGCCTTATAATATTATCTCGGCGCTTAAACTACTGGCTTGGGCATTTTTGGCGATTTGCACCAGTTTACTGGTGATTGCGGCGGTGGATGCACCCTATCAGGTGTACACCCATAATAAACAGCTGAAAATGAGTAAGCAGGAAGTGAAAGACGAATACAAAGATTCTGAGGGTAGCCCTGAAATCAAAGCCCGTATTCGTCGGACGCAGCGTGAAATGTCACAACGAAGGATGATGGCCGAAGTGCCGACCGCCGATGTGGTGGTGACCAACCCAACCCACTATTCAGTGGCGATACGTTATGACACCCAAAAAGATGGTGCGCCAGTGCTGGTGGCCAAAGGCATCGATCAGATGGCTTTTCATATTCGTACCATCGCTAAAGAACATAAGGTGCCAGTGATAGAATCCCCGATGCTGGCACGTTCACTGTATTACACCACCGAAGTTGATGACGAAGTCCCCGAACAACTGTTTATCGCGGTGGCTCAGGTACTGGCTTATGTCTTCCAGCTGAATCAATTCAAAGCACGCAAAGGACGTCGCCCCACGCCATTAGCCAAGAATTTGAAGATCCCACCAGAGTTTAAACGCTAGCGCACTCATCTTTCGCCCCATAACGGCGTTATTTTCGTACTCAAACAGTTGCATATGACCTATATGCGCCTATTTTCCGTGCGACAATGCCTTGTTCTGAAGCGAAATCTAAGCACGCTGAACAGTTAGATAAGTTGGTTTAATCGCTTAGTTTAAACGTAATGTCACCTTGGAACACTATTTGCTTTATAGCGTTCAGTGTCAAGAATCCGTGCCATTACCAGAGGATCCACCGTGGATATTAAAAACAGATTTAGTTCGTTAAATAGAGGAGACCTCCAACTGCTTAAAGGCGTTGGTACTCCTATATTGGTGTGTGCTGCTTTAGGCATGGTAGTACTGCCAATGCCAGCGATTTTGTTGGATATTCTGTTCTCATTTAATATTGCGTTGGCCATGATAGTGATGCTGGTGGTCATTTATACCAACAAACCCACCGAATTTGGTTCTTTCCCTACCGTGTTGCTGATAGCAACCATCTTGCGTTTGGCGCTGAATGTGGCCAGTACACGAGTGGTTCTACTTGAAGGTCATAACGGCGGAGACGCAGCAGGGCAGGTGATTGCAGCGTTTGGCTCGGTGGTTATCGGTGGTAACTACGCGGTTGGTCTGGTGGTTTTTCTTATCTTAATTATCATTAACTTTGTGGTTATCACCAAAGGTGCTGGCCGTATCTCAGAAGTCACCGCACGTTTCACCCTTGACGCTATGCCTGGTAAGCAGATGGCGATTGACGCTGACCTTAACGCCGGTTTCATCACCGCAGAAGATGCACGAAAAAGACGTACAGAAATCACCGCAGAGGCGGATTTTTACGGTTCAATGGACGGTGCCAGCAAATTCGTTAAAGGTGATGCCATCGCCGGTATCGTTATTTTGGTGATTAACATCATCGGCGGTTTGTTTATTGGCATGATTCAGCATGACCTAGCGTTTGGTGATGCGATGGAAATTTATACCCTATTAACCATCGGTGACGGTTTAGTGGCGCAAATCCCTTCCCTATTACTTTCTATTGGTACTGCGATTGCGGTAACCCGTCAAAATGATGCCCAAGATATGGGTGAGCAAGTCTCTGGTCAGTTAATGAATGAAAGAGCATTATATATCTCTGGCGGTATTTTGTTTATTATGGGCAGCATTCCAGGTATGCCACATTTCGCATTTTTATCGATTGCCACCATTATTCTGGCAACCGCTTATTATCCTCGTTCGAAATTTGCTAAGAGTATGCCGGTGACCAAAACCAAAAAAGAAACATTGGCCGAAGAAGCTGCCATGTCAACCGAAGTCGCAGCAGCACCAGAGCAAAAAGAAATCAGTTGGGATGATGTTCAACATGTTGATGTTATCGGCTTAGAAGTGGGTTATCGCTTGATACCACTGGTAGACAAGTCACAAGGTGGCGAATTGCTTAACCGTATCAAAGGCGTGCGTAAGAAGTTATCTCAAGAGCTGGGCTTTTTGATACCGCCTGTTCATATCAGAGATAACCTTGACCTTGAACCGAACAGTTACAGTATTTCTTTGATGGGTGTTGCGGTTGGCGAGAGCGAGTTGCGTCATGACAGTGAATTGGCGATTAACCCTGGTCAAGTTTTTGGTAATGTTGAAGGGGTGCCAACCACTGATCCGGCCTTTGGTTTGGAAGCGGTTTGGGTTAATGCCAGCCAAAGAGAACATGCTCAGTCACTTGGTTATACCGTAGTGGATGCGGCAACTGTAGTGGCGACTCACCTGAGTCAGTTGTTAATGACCAGTGCTGCTTTGCTGCTTGGGCATGAAGAAGTGCAGAATTTGTTAGATAAATTGGAAAAAACCCACCCAAAATTGGTAGAAGGCTTGGTGCCGGATGTTTTACCATTGACCTCAGTGGTAAAAGTGTTGCAAAATCTACTCAATGAAGGAGTGCCTATTCGTGATATGCGCACAATTATTCAAACTCTGGTAGAATACGGACCTAAGAGTCAGGATCCAGAAGTATTGACCGCCGCGGTGAGAATTGCCTTACGTCGATTGATTATTCAAGATTGTGTTGGCAGTGCAGCAGAAATTCCTGTCATAACATTGACGCCTGAGTTGGAACAGATGTTGCACCAGTCAATGCAAGTATCAGGAAATCAAGGCGCAGGCATTGAGCCGGGATTAGCAGAAAGATTGCAAACATCGCTTGCTAATGCCAATCATGAACAGGAAATGTCCGGTGAACCTTCTATACTGTTAACATCGGGTATGCTTCGAACCGTCTTATCACGGTTTGTGAAAAACACCATTTCCGGCTTAAGAGTAATTTCGTACCAAGAAATACCGGATGAGAAACAAATCAGGATTGTGAATTCCATTGGCCAGTAGGCCATTTTAAAACAGCAAAGTCAGCCGCAAAGGCCAAATCGCTCTTCTAAAATGGCAGTAACCTAACATTTTTGAGGAGCTGAAAGTGAAGATTAAACGCTTTTTCGCTAAAGACATGAGAACGGCATTAAAAGAAGTCAAAGAAACTTTGGGTTCTGAGGCTGTGATCATGTCCAATAAAAAACTGGCAGATGGAATCGAACTAGTCGCAGCAGTTGATGAAAACGATATGATCAACCGCGCCCCACCAGAGCCTGAGCCGACCGTACAAATGCCGATTGGCAAAATGATGCGCAACCAAGGCCAGCCAAACCAGCCAAGCCTCGGGACGCCAGCAGAGCCTGCTAACCCGTTAATGCAGCAGCCAACCTATCAACCTCAACCTCAGTCTCAACAACCACCGCTACAAAGTGCTGAACGTCCAATGGAACGTCCCGCCAGTAAAATGTACCGTGAAGCTTCTGAAATGGACCATCAAGATATGATGGACCCGGCGGATAATGCAACTGAAGAGCCCCCCGTGGTGGCCAGCAGCCTTGAATCGTTGTTAAATCGTCAGAATCAGCAAGTGAAGCAACAAAAAGACCAATCACGATTGAACCCGGCATTTATGCAATCTGAGCCACCACCGGCGCAATCCCAAGCATCATCCATGGGCGGCAAAACCCAATCTGGTCCTTCTAGCGCAGATGTTGAATTACAAAAGCAACAAATGGCGACCATGAAAACCGAAATGGAATCGATTCGCAAATTGTTAACTCATCAGGTATCCGGTTTGATGTGGCAAGAGATGGAACGCAAAGAACCCACTCGTGCTTTTTTAATCACTCAACTGAAAAAAATGGGTTTGGCTGAACAAGTCGCCGATCAGTTGGCGTGTTTTGTTCCCGATGATTTACAAGATTATGAAGCTTGGACCAGCGTTATCGAAATGCTCAATGGTCAACTCAATACCACCAACAATGAAATATTAACCCGAGGCGGCGTATTTGCGCTGGTTGGTCCCACCGGTGTCGGTAAAACCACTACTGTGGCCAAGTTGGCTGCCCGTTTTGCGCAACAACATGGTGCTGACCAAGTTGGATTAGTGACCACCGATACGTTCAGAATTGGTGCACATGAGCAGTTATCTACATTTGGAAAGATTATCGGTTGTCCGGTGAAGGTCGCCAAAAACGCTGAAGATTTAGCCAATGTATTGTATCAAATGAGGAATCGTCGTCTCATTCTTATAGACACCGCCGGAATGAGTCAAAGAGATATCCGACTTTGTGAGCAATTAACCACATTAATGAAAAATTCTCGTGTAAAAATAAAGAGTTATTTGGTGTTGTCTGCTACAGTTCAATATAATGTATTGCAAGAGAGCGTGACCCATTTCAAACGAATACCGTTGGCTGGTTGTATTTTCACCAAAATAGACGAATGTTTAAGTTTAGGCGAAATAATTAGCATTGCGATTCAAAATGGGTTACCTATAGGGTATATCACCAATGGGCAACGGGTTCCTGAGGATATTGATGTCGCCGATGGCGGACAAATCATCACTCAAGCCGAAACCTTGCTAAAGCAAAGTAGTAATGACCAATATCAATGGCATTCAGATAATGAAACTCAAGCGGTAGGAATGTATGATTGATAGCCCAGTACTTGATCAAGCAAGTGGCCTGAGAAAAATGAGACAAAACATTGCAACGAATAATAAATCTATGAGTAATACCAACAACAGTGCGATCAAAGTGATTGCTGTCACTGGCGGTAAAGGCGGTGTCGGTAAAACCAATGTGTCGTTAAATGTTGCTATTGCACTGGGTCAGCAGGGCAAACGGGTATTGGTACTCGATGCCGATTTAGGTTTGGCCAATTGTGACGTGATGTTGGGTTTGCGGGTCGAAAAAAATCTTTCCCATGTCCTCAGTGGCGAATGTGAACTTGATGATATCCTGGTGACAGGTCCGGCAGGGATTAAAATCGTGCCTGCCACTTCCGGCTCCCAGTCGATGGTTGAGCTTAGTCCTCCCGAACATGCCGGTTTAATCCGCGCCTTTGGTGAACTTCACACCAATTATGATATTTTAATTGTTGATACTGCAGCCGGTATTTCTGATATGGTACTGAGTTTTTCTCGTGCTGCTCAGGATATTTTGGTGGTAGTTTGTGATGAGCCAACCTCCATTACCGACGCATATGCACTGATTAAACTCCTCAATCGCGAACATCAGGTGTTTAAATTCAAGATTGCTGCCAATATGGTGCGAAGTTTACGGGAAGGTCAGGAATTATTTGCTAAACTGACCAAAGTAACGGATCGCTTTTTAGATGTAGCGCTTGAGCTTAGTGCAATCATTCCGTTTGATGAAAATATTCGTAAGTCGGTCAGAAAACAGCGTGCGATTGTTGAGGCATTTCCCAAATCACCCGCCTCAATCGCTATCAGAACGCTGGCTGCGAGAATCATCACCTGGCCTGTGCCAACACAATCGGCTGGTAACCTGGCCTTTTTTGTTGAGCAGCTGTTAAGTCGTAAACCAGCAACAAGAGTATAAATGTGAGTAGTAAAGCATCAGCGTACGGTAGAAACAATAACCAGATGCATCAGCTTGTTGAACAGCACGCTGGTTTGGTTAAACGAATAGCGTTACACTTGTTGGCGAGATTGCCCGCGAGTGTGCAACTTGACGATTTAATTCAGTCGGGGATGATCGGTTTACTTGAAGCCGGTAAAAAGTTTGATGGTTCCAAAGGCGCAAGTTTTGAAACCTATGCGGGTATTCGCATCAGAGGATCGATGCTGGATGAAATTCGTCGTGGTGATTGGACGCCTAGATCGGTTCATCGTAACGGCAGATTGATTGCCACTACCATCAATGGGCTTGAATCAGAACTGGGACGCGATGTTAAAGACACTGAAGTCGCCGAAAAACTTGATATTACGATAGATGAATACCATCATATGGTGAATGAAGTTAATGCGGGCAAAGTGATTGGCATTGAAGATTTAGGGGTGACCGAGGACGTCATTGTTGTTGACGGACAAAGTGAGAAAAACGCCCCCTTCGAAGGCATGGCATCGGCAGCGTTTCAAAAAGCGCTGGCAGGTACTATAGCGTCATTGCCTGAAAGAGAAATGTTGGTATTGTCGTTGTATTATGACGATGAGTTGAACTTAAGAGAGATTGGCGAAGTACTTGAAGTCAGTGAATCTCGGGTCAGTCAGATACATAGCCAAGCCATGGTACGAGTAAAAGCTCGAATGCAGGCTTGGGTGTGAACAATGATATGGCAAAATGGATTACAGTATTAAAAGAAACAACCAATAATCAGAAATTATCAAAATAGAGTTGAAATCAGTGTCAAAATTTGAATTTAACCTCGTTGGAGGATGCTTTGGATAAAAACATGAAAGTACTGGTGGTAGATGACTTTTCTACCATGAGACGAATAATAAAAAACTTGCTCAGGGAACTTGGTTTTACCAATATTTCCGAGGCTGATGACGGCAGTACCGCGTTACCAATGCTTCAGGGTGGGGATTTTGATTTTGTTGTCACCGACTGGAATATGCCAGGAATGCAAGGCATTGACTTGCTACGGGCTATCCGTGCCGATGACAGCCTTAAGCATATCCCGGTACTGATGGTGACAGCTGAGGCCAAAAAAGAGCAGATTATTGCGGCGGCACAAGCAGGCGTTAATGGTTATATTGTTAAGCCATTTACGGCCGGTACCCTGAAAACAAAACTAGACAAAGTGTTTGAACGTTTAGGCTAACCTTTGTTCAAAGGATATTGACATGTCAGTGATTTCTGTCCCAAATATAAATATGGAGCAGGCCAGGATGCTGGTTGTTCACCTTGAAAAAGGTGATCAAGACGCAGCCGACTTGCTATTGGCCAGTTTAGAAACTAAAGAAACCGATTCACTTTTTTCAGGTATTGGGAAAATGACTCGGCAACTGCACGATTCGCTGACCAATTTCCAACTGGATTCCCGGATTGCCAACCTGGCCAATGAAGATATCCCTGATGCACAGGAACGTTTGAGTTATGTCATCAACCTGACTGAACAAGCTGCCAATACCACGATGGATGCGATTGACACTGGGTTACCGCTGGCTGATAAGCTATGTAATGACCTCGCGGCAATCAAACCGGTTTGGACACGCTTGATGAGTCGTAAGTTGGATGTTGGTGAATTTAAATCGCTGTGCCATAAGGTAGACGACTTCGTTGAATACGCCGAGCAAGACACCGCTCAGCTGCATATTCTGTTGAATGAAATACTGATGGCTCAGGGTTTTCAGGACTTAACCGGACAAGTGATCCGTAGAGTGATTGAGCTGGTCAGAGAAGTCGAAGAAAGCTTGGTTCATCTGTTATCGGTATTTGGTGCCGCAGAAATGAGCGAAGACGAAAAACATCAGGTCGACGAAGCGCATCTGGCCGAAGGGCCCATCATGAATGCCGAAGAACGAGATGACGTAGTCTCGGGACAGGATGATGTCGATGATTTATTATCAAGTTTAGGCTTTTAAAAAGGGGTATCATTGCATGGGCTTTGATATGGATGAAGATATATTACAAGATTTCCTGGTGGAAGCCGGTGAAATTATTGAGTTACTCTCTGAGCAATTGGTGGAGCTTGAAAATAATCCAGATGATTCGGATTTATTGAATGCCATTTTCAGAGGATTCCATACCGTTAAAGGCGGTGCCGGATTTTTGGCGCTGAACGAATTGGTTGACGTCTGTCATCAGGCAGAAAACCTATTTGATTTACTGCGTAATGGTCAACGAAAAGTCAGTCCAATCTTAATGGACACCATCTTACAGGCACTAGATTCGATTAATGATATGTTCACCCAGGTGCAAGCCAGGGAACCGCTGATCCCAGCGGATGCACACATTATCGAAACTCTTCGTGGTTTTTGTGCTGATGGTTATACTGAAGGTGCTGCACCAGCTGCCGCTGCGCCAGCGCCTGTTGCTGCTGAGCCTGAAATGGACGGCGATTTGTTTATTGAAATCGATGCCATGGACAGTGCGCCTCCCCCCCCAATTTCGACGCCTAGTCAGGCACCCGCCCCAAGCTCTGGTTCTGGTGATATCGATGATATCAGCGAAGGCGAGTTTGAAGCTTTGCTTGATGAATTACATGGTAGCGGAAAAGGTCCTACCATCACTGATAGCCCTACATCAGCACCACCGCCCGCTCGGCCTGCTGCTGACAATGACGATATCACCGATGATGATTTTGAAGCCTTACTAGATGAGTTACATGGTAAAGGCAGCTTTAGTGAAGACTCTCCTGGAGGTGGTGCACCAGTACCTGGGCCAGCCCCGACACCTGCTGCCAGAGTAGCACCAGCGAGTTCATCTACGGATGAGATCACCGATGATGAATTTGAATCATTGTTGGATGATTTGCATGGTTCTGGTCAAGCACCAAGTGCGATTGGTGCAGAGATACCACCTCCTATACCTACGCCAGCACCGAAACCTAAGCCAGCAGCTAAACCTAAAGCTGTTGCTAAACCAACACCTGCGGCCGCACCGGCTGCTAAAGCAGCACCACAGCAGGCGGTACAAACAGAGACAACCGTTAGGGTTGATACCAAACGACTTGACCAAATCATGAATATGGTAGGCGAGTTGGTATTGGTACGTAATCGTTTGGTGAGCCTTGGCGTATCGATTGAAAGTGAAGACATGACTAAGGCGATTTCGAACTTAGATGTGGTCACGGCCGATTTGCAAGGCGCGGTGATGAAAACCCGGATGCAACCGATTAAGAAAGTGTTCGGTCGTTTCCCTCGCGTGGTTAGAGATTTGGCGCGTAGCCTGAAAAAAGAAATCACCCTAGAATTGTTTGGTGAAGATACCGATTTGGATAAAAACTTGGTAGAAGCGCTAGCCGATCCATTGGTGCATTTGGTGCGTAACTCGGTTGACCATGGTATTGAAATGCCGGACGATCGAGAAAGAGTAAATAAACCCCGAACGGGTAAAGTGAAGCTGTCTGCTTCACAAGAAGGTGACCATATTCTGTTGACCATCGAAGATGATGGTGCGGGAATGGATGCTGAAAAGTTAAAGCAAATTGCCGTAGAACGCGGTGTCCTTGATGCTGATGCTGCCACCAGAATGGCAGATCATGATGCTTACAACCTAATTTTTGCCCCAGGCTTCTCGACTAAAGTCGAAATTTCTGATATCTCAGGCCGTGGTGTTGGCATGGATGTGGTAAAAACTAAGATTACTCAGCTTAATGGTACTGTGTTTATTGATTCACAGTTGGGTAAGGGCACCGTACTTGAAATTAAAGTGCCGCTGACCTTGGCTATTTTGCCGACCTTGATGGTGGTGGTTGGAGAACAAACCTTTGCGTTGCCATTGGCGGGGGTGAGTGAAATATTCCATATTGACCTGACCAAAAGCAACATTGTTGATGGCCAGTTGACCATTATTGTTCGTGAGAAAGCGATTCCGTTGTTCTACCTGAAACACTGGTTGAATAAAAACGGTGGTGATCAGGCGATGCAAGACGAAGGACACATCGTTATTGTTCAGATTGGTAATCAACAAGTTGGTTTTGTGGTTGATTCATTGATAGGCCAAGAAGAAGTGGTGATTAAACCACTTGATGCCTTGCTGCAAGGCACGCCGGGTATGGCTGGTGCTACCATCACTTCTGATGGCGGTATTGCGTTGATCCTTGATGTGCCTAACCTGTTAAAACATTATGCGCATACGTCAAAAAACTTCCTTAGATCGTAGTTTATAGATGATGCCACTAATGTTAGTAACAATACCATTAACAGGGGAGAACCAATTCGATGGCGCTTAAGGTCCTCATAGTAGATGATTCGAGTTTCTTCAGACGCAGAGTGACTGAAATTATTAATAATGACCCTGATATGGAAGTCATTGGTTCTGCTGTCAATGGTAAAGAGGCGGTAGAAAAAGCCATCTCTTTGCGACCGGATGTTATCACCATGGATGTTGAAATGCCGGTGATGGACGGGATTACTGCGGTGCGTGAGATCATGAAAGCCGCACCGACGTCGATTTTGATGTTTTCATCTTTGACGCATCAGGGGGCCAAAGCCACACTTGATGCGTTGGATGCCGGGGCATTGGATTTTTTGCCGAAAAAATTCGAAGATATCGCCAGAGATAAAAATGAAGCGGTTGAAACGCTGCAAGCACGGGTGAAAGCCATTGCCCGTAAGCCGTTGGGTCGTTCTGCGGTTCGTCAATCTGCGGCACCAGTAAGACGCCCTGCGGTAGCATCTGATGAGCAAACACCGATTCTTTCGAGTACAGCTAAACCTCGATTTGCCGCAAAAACCGCTGATAGACAAAGCAATGCCGTTCCCTCATCCAGAAGTACCCTTGATGCCAGCCGCAATTTACGTAAACCTGCCAGCGTGGCCACGCCACAACCAACAAATCCAAGAGTACCTTCAAGAGCAACCTCTCAAGCAGCGGCACAAAGAGCTCAACCAAGAGCGGCACCAGCACCGCCTACAGAAGCTGCACCTGTTGTGGGCAGCCCACGGAGTAACAGAAGCCGGGCTGGCGAATTTAAACTGCTGGCTATTGGTACTTCAACGGGTGGTCCGGTGGCCTTGCAAACTATTTTGACCTCATTGCCACAAAACTATCCCTACCCCATTTTATTAATTCAACATATGCCAGCGACCTTTACGGCGGCTTTTGCAGCAAGGCTCAATACTTTGTGCAAAATCGGTGTTAAAGAAGCTGCTGATGGTGATGTATTAAAACCTGGAATGGCTTATTTGGCGCCGGGCGGTAAACAAATGTTGATCGACGGTTCTGAGACATCGGCAAGACTCAAAATTAGGGCGGATGATTCTGCTCGGATCACCTATAAACCGAGTGTTGATATCACTTTTGGTAGTGCAGCGAAAGTCTTCCGCGATAAGGTTCTGGCGGTGATTTTAACTGGCATGGGCGCTGATGGTCGTGAAGGGGCAAGAATGTTGAAAAAATTTGGTTCAACTATTTGGGCACAAGACGAACAAAGCTGTGTGGTCTATGGAATGCCTCAGGCGGTAGCTGTTGCTGGCATATCGGAAGCAGATATTGCGCTTAAAGATATGGCCAGTCGGATCACTAAAGAATCAGGTTATGGATAAGCTCTCCCTACTTGGCATTGTGACTGTATTAGTGGCTGTGCTGGGTGGCTTTCTCGTTGAAGGAGGGTCGGTTAGTACATTATTTCAGTTCCCGGCTTTTCTTATCGTCTTTGGTGGTACCCTTGGCGCGGTTATGTTGCAGTCGAGTGGGCCACAATTCGTCAAAGGGTTATCTTTACTAAAATGGGTGGTGATCCCGCCACCGATTGATATCAACAATGGTATTGCCCGAATCTCTCATTGGGCCAGTGAATCTCGTCAACATGGTTTTTTGGTGCTCGAAAGCGAGGCATTAAACGAAGATGACGATTTTACCAGCAAAGGACTGAATTTACTGGTTGATGGCGTGGAACCTGAGGTACTGCGTAACGCATTGGATATTGAACTGAGTCTGCAAAAAGACCATTTGCTCAATTGTGCAAGAATTTACGAATCGATGGGCGGTTACAGTCCTACAGTAGGCATCATCGGCGCGGTATTGGGTTTGATTCAGGCGATGAGCCATATTAAAGACCCGCAGATGTTAGCGGTGGGGATTGCAACGGCTTTTGTGGCGACCATATACGGGGTCGGTTTTGCCAATTTTATTTACCTGCCAGTGGCCAATAAACTCAAGCATTTGATTTATCAGCAAATGCTATATAAAGAAATGCTTATTGAAGGCATTTATTCTATCGCCAATGGGGAATCGCCCCGCAGCATTGAGCTGAAATTGTCGTGTTATCAGCTTGATTAATTCAGGTTTTAACTATGTACAGAACTAGACGGCAACACGAATCACAGGAACATGAGTCACTGGATCGCTGGTTGGTGTCTTATGCAGATTATATGACCTTGATGTTTGCCCTGTTTGTGGTGTTATATGCTATGGCAATCGTCAAAGAAGAAGAGTACACCGTGTTATCTGAAACGCTTGGTAAAGTGTTTGAGGCCACGCCTACAGATGGGCTGGGGGTAAAGGGGGAAGGGTTACTGACCAAGAATACGCCAGTCGATACCGAGTTCGAATTATACGGTACCTCTTTGCTAGAAGAAAAAGGACCTGAATTACTCGAAGATGATGTTCAGCTATCTGAAGTGATAGAGAAAAAGCAAGGGCGTCCGCTGGCATCACTGGAAGAAGCTTTACAAGATGCGTTGTTTGACCTCGTTGAAAACGGTTATGCTGAGGTTGAACGCAGTGAAGATTGGTTGACGATAGAGATTAACAGTCGCTTGATGTTTGTTGGCGGTAGCGCTGCACCGACCAAATCAGCGCAATTGGTGATGCAGACCGTTTATGACATCATAGGTTCAGTGGATAACTATATTCGGGTTCGAGGTTATACCGACGACAGGCCGATACAAACCGAAATTTATCCGTCAAACTGGGAGTTGTCGGTGGCCAGAGCAATAACGTCGTTGCGAATATTGCAATCTTTAGGGGTGAATCCGGCGCGTATGGCGATTGAAGGTTATGGTCAGTATTCACCTTTTGCCGATAACATTGATGCCAAGGGGCGGGCTGAAAATCGCAAGGTTGTCGTTGCCTTATCGAAATATGCTTTGAATGTGCCTATAGCATCCAAGGCTAACACCATTAAGGTGAGTGAGTTGACAGCAGATGATAGTCAAAAAACAGATTATGATGAAGTTCAGGTGATTAAACTGCCCTCTGGTGGTATCAGGATCACAACCCGAAGAGACAATTCTTTGGAAGCAAAGCCGCAGGCAGGCAAAGAGCAGACAGACATAGATAATAAAAACGACTAATGTGTCGTAGAGGTCAGACTTGGTTATTTGGACAGTAGCGAATCAAAAGGGTGGGGTTGGTAAGACCACTACAACAGTAACCATAGGTGGTTTGCTGACGCAACGTGGTAATCGAGTATTGTTGATTGATACAGATCCTCATGCCTCTCTGACGTATTATTTCGGTATTGACTCGGAAGAGCTTGAGTTGAGCGTTTATGAATTGTTTACCCGGGGTAAAAATATCAGCCGTGAAGAAATTCTCCAGTCTTTGTGCCCAAGCTCTATCGAAGGGTTAGATATATTACCAGCGACCATGGCATTGGCGACATTAGATCGGGCGATGGGCAACGAAAGTGGTATGGGGCTTATCCTCAATAAAGCGATTAAAAAAATCAGCGATGATTATGATTATGTCATTCTTGATTGCCCGCCAGTGCTTGGGGCTTTGATGGTGAATGCTATTGCTGCCTGCGAACGTATCCTGATCCCGGTGCAAACCGAATTTTTGGCGCTCAAAGGGTTAGATCGAATGTTAAAAACCCTAGAATTAATGCAAGCGTCGCAAATCAAAAATTATCGTTACACCATCATTCCTACTATGTTCGATAAACGAACTAAAGCCTCCTTATTAACGTTTAAAACCTTACAAGAGACATACCCGGACAGAGTCTGGAGTGGTGTCGTGCCAATAGATACTAAATTCAGAGATGCCAGTTTGGCGCAAAAACCACCCTCGGTTTTTAGTCCGACATCTCGTGGTGTTATGGCTTATAATGAATTATTGAATTATCTATTGGCGTTACCGACTGGTGTCAACACCAATAGCGGACAAGTAAACAAAGAGGAAGGACAAGGGTGAGTAAACGCGGTTTTGCCAGTGAAAAGGTAATGAAAAATTATCTCAGCGCATTGTTGGATGACGACGATGAGGAACAAAAAGTTCAGCCACAACCCGTGGCAGCCAAACCTGTAGTCAAAAAGCCTGTTGCCGCCAGACCTACGATGCAACGAGCGGTAAAACCAGCGGCTCAAAGGCCGCTTGCTACGGCAACCGTTGAAAACGAATTGCGCCCTGTGGCCAAGTTGCTTGAAAAAGTTAACATCTTGGAACAAACGCCAGCGCAACCTGCGGCCCCAGCACCAAAAATAGCACCAAAAACAGTATCAAAACCTGTGGCCAAAGCGCCGGCACCAAAGCCTGCCCCCGTGACCCCTGCACCTTTGCCTAGCGTAGAAACCCTGGTGAAGACTCAGGCGCGTCCATTAGTGGCAGAACCCCCTAAAGCACCTACGGTTGAAAAAGAGTATCGTAAGGGGCAGTTCCAAGCATTATTCTTTGATGTTGCCGGTTTAACCTTAGCAGTGCCGTTGACCGAGCTTGGTGGCATTCACAACATGGGCAAACTCAATACTCTCGTCGGCAAACCTGATTGGTTTATGGGCGTGATGATTAATCGTGAAACTCGGTTAAGCATTGTTAATACGGCCAAGTGGGTCATGCCAGAAAAATATGATAATGATCTGGAAAATGAGTTGGAATATCAATATATTATCATGTTAGACAACAGTCAGTGGGGATTGGCGTGCGAGAAGCTGATCAATACCGTGACATTAGAGCAAGATGACGTTAAATGGCGAGAACACAAAGGACGACGTCCGTGGCTCGCAGGATTGATAAAAGAGCGAATGTGCGCTTTAATAGATGTAACTGCTTTAATTGAAATGTTCGAGCAAGGGCAAAACAGTCAAGACAGCAATTCGTGAATGAATGTGAAGATATGAATAGATGTAACTGCTTTAATTGAAATGTTCGAGCAAGGGCAAAACAGTCAAGACAG
>JBLGCB010000100.1:0-17982 GCA_047617105.1 Phenylobacterium sp.
CTATTATTTGGCGCTATTAGATTTGACGACACATAACGGCATTTACACTCAGTTTAGCCAAAAACGGATTGAGTTGGAGAAGCAATTGAGTCATGAACAGATTGTAATGGCAATGGAACAAAGCCAAGCGCTAGTAAACAGAGTGAGTGCAAATGGATATGTTTATAGAATTCCAGTACTTAACCAATAACCAATAACCAATAACCAATAAAAAATAAAGGTATAGAAAAATGAAAGTATTAACCAGAACATTATTAACATTAATGTGGCTTTGCTCGTGTTTCGCCAATGCTACATATTACATATTTGATGCGTCTGATTTAGATCACCCGTTAGGTGACGTTAACCTTCGTATGGGGTGGGATAATGCCCGAGTTGTTTATATGAACACAGAAGTGTCGCAATGGAAGCCTGGTGACGTTGTTAGGATTACAGGCTTGAATCTTACGGAAGAATGGATTTATTTGTCCGGAGGTAGTTGGCTTAAAGCAACAACAGCTCAAGTACAACAAGCTAAAGCCGATGGCACGAAAATTATAGTTTTTGAAGAAACACCACCACCAGGCGGCGGCGCTGGTGGCACACCTTGTGCGCTTCCTACTGAGTGTGATGATGAAGACGGAGCACCCAGAGCCGATCCGCTGGTGATTGATCTAGGTCAGGATGGGTTTCATTTCGCCCAAGCGGGCGTTGGCGTCGATTTTGATTTTAACGGCGATGGCGAATATACCTCGGTCCAGTGGTTTGAACTTAATGGCAACGATGCCTTTTTGGCGATTGATTTAAATGACAATGGTATTGTTGACCATGGTGCTGAATTATTTGGCACGGGTAGCCAGTTGCTTGATAGTGATGGTTACGCATCGCACGGTTTTGAGGCGTTGGCACAATATGATCAACCTCAGTTTGGTGGTAATGATGATGGGGTGATTGATGCATCAGATAAAGTTTGGCCTAAGTTGAGTTTATGGCTCGACAGTAACGCCGATGGTATCGCGACTGATGAAGAAATGTTGACGCTGGCTCAGTATGGTATTACCAATTTAAGCGTTATTGCCAAACAAAATAACCGTCAAGATCCGGCGGGTAATTGGCTGCCTTTATGGGCGTGGGCAACCAACGATAATCAAACGGGTAATCGTAAACACAAAATGGTCGATGTGTTTTTTAATATGTTAGATTGATGTTTAGGGGTCTTAGTGGCATTTGCGGATGCCACTAATCCATCACCCAAGAAAGACTTAACCCAAGCTGTCGCTCAGCTGAAAGTGTGCTTTTGCTGTCGGCGGTCAGAACATATTCCTTATTGGTTAAGTTATTAAGCCAAAAAGATAATTGTAATGAATCTGATACATCATAAGCCAAGTTGGCAGTGATAATATCCACCGCTTTAAGGGGTTGCTCGCCAAGCGCAACGTCTCTATTGGCAAAACGATGCTTTAATTGCAAACTGGCTTGCCAAGCACTTCCTTGATAGTTTACTGATGCTTGCAATTTGTCGGGTGAAACATCGGCCAAGCGACGGCCAGACTGGTCGGTGCCTGATAAATGATGGCCGCTCAGCGCATAACTAAACGCATTGCCCAATTGCTGATTGAAGCTAAATTCAATCCCCTTGATATCGCCCTGATCAAGGTTTTTGTAGCTGCGGGTATTTTCATCAATATTAACACGTTCGATGTAGTGCTTGATTTGATTGTTAAATACACTGAGTTGAAATGACGCACTAGTACTTTGGTAATGTAATCCTGCTTCGAGGTTTTTGGCGGTTTCGGCGACTAAATTGGGGTTGCCGATGGTTTGTCCACGCCCGGTGGTGCCGTGATAAAAACGTTCTGTGACGGTTGGAAAACGAAATCCGCTGCTTATTGATGAGGTCACTTGCCAGAGTGGGGATAGTTGATAAGCCAATGAAGTATAAGCGGTGATAGCGCGATCGCTTTGACTTGCTTCTTGACTGTTTTCATCAAGCCCTGAGCTTTGTTTAACATAACTCAGCCGTCCTCCAGCGCTGAACGACCAATCTTGGTGTTGATAATTGACGCTGCTGAACAAGGCACTATTGGCCACTGTGGCTGCCAAAATCGGTTGATTTGAATGGTTTGAGTCTTTCAGGTCTAACACCGATTCATCCGCTTTAACGTTATCGCGATATTCCTGTTCCACACTCCATTGGCCGTCAAATAAGTCACTTTTCCAGCGTTGTAAAAAGCTAAAACTGTAATCGGTGGCATCGTTATTGACGCTGTTAATACGCTGGTCAAAACGGGTGACTTCGGTGGATAGGCTTTGCTTATGTAGTGCCAGTCGAGCTTGCCAGTTGCCATTGCCGTTATCATCAGACAATAAGCCTAATTGGGTGATCAGGTGTTTTTCCTCAGGGTAAACGGTGGTTTTTTTATGGTGAAAATCGTCGTTATTGGCTTTGCCAATATCTTTGCCCAAGCTCGATAATACTAATAGCTGTGAATCAATATGGTCATTTAATGCCCAGTTGCCGCTAAAACTGGCCGAAGTTTGGCTGAAGTGACTGTTAAGTTCATCACCTGAGGGTGTAAAAGCGTTTTTTTCTTGGCGATGGGCCAGGCCGAATGAATATTGTTCATTGCCCCAACCGGCATTATAAAAGTTGACTTCGCCATCGTTGCTAATGCCGCCAACACCGCTTTGCAGATGAAATCCCGAAAACTTTCGTGTGCTAATTTGGGTGATGCCCGCCATACCGCCAGAGCCATATAAAGTGGATACTGGGCCTTTGATGACTTCGACTTGGCCCATTAACCATGGTGAAATAAAAGAAGCGGCGGTGCCTGCGCGACGTTCGGTGTGAATAGGCACTCCGGCCACCTGAGTAAGTACTCGCCAACGTGACATGCCCCGTAAAGAATAGACTTGGAACAATCCCCCTTGGCCATTGATGTCGGCACCGGGAATGTTGGCAATCAGTTGACTGAGGTTGCTCACCGCGGGTGTGATATCAGCAATATCAATGAATGCTGATTGGCCAACCGGGGCGCTGGCATTTTGATGTTTTTTGCCCAAAACCTCAATCGTTTCATTTGGCAGTGCCGGGTTTGATAGGCTTAAAGGCGCGGAGAATTGAATTTGCTCGGCTTTTGCGACGCCCGTGAAAGCGCCTACCGCAGTGCTCATAATAGTGCCTACCAAAGCGTATAGTGGCATTATCATTATGGTTGGTCGGATGTTCATTGTAAGTCGCCGCTCTATACTAAATTACCAATTTTTAGCATAATTGATTGGCGTTATTTTGCATATAGTGGTTTTTGGTCGGTGTGTAACCGTTTGTACGGGTTAGCGGATATATTGCAATCGTATATGGTCTGATGACGTCGTTATGGGTCGAAAAGTGAGTGTGCTGGAATTAGCCATTGACAAAAGGGGCTGATTTCCGCTTTATTATAGATGACGAAACTTTAAAATGAGTTGACTATGAACGCAAATTTTATCACTGATTTTTTTGGTGCTATTTTTAATAGCACCCAGTATTTTTTGTTAGAACAGAAATACAGTAACTTGCGCGCTGTCTATTTAAGGCAGCAACTTAAAGAGCAAAAAGTGGCGAATTTTGCTGATATTGCAGTGAGGATTGATGAGCTGCTGAATCAGCCTGAGGATTGGAATAATGCCAATGCCATCGAACAGTTACTGGCGACGTTATATGATGATGAAGAATTAGAGACCGAGTTGAAACTCCAAATACTGGCGGCGAAAACACGTTTAGATCCTGAACTGAGCGAGTTTTTTGCCAGCGAATCGGCGAATCTCACCACCCATACAGGCAAGCTGAGTTTGCTTTGTTCTTTAGCCAAGCGTTTGCATATTCAAAGCGATATCGAATCCCACAAAAATGAATTGATTTCGGTGATCCGCTTTCGCACCAGTTTTGTGTTTGTCGTTTCTATTATTGTTTTCTTTATGCTGGATCAGGTGCAGGGCATGTCTAACATGCTTGGTCTTAAAGACACCCATAAAACCGATTTTATTGTTTCAGCCTTTGCCGCAGGTTGCATGGGGTCGTGTTTTAGCATGTTGATTGGCATGAAAGGCGATATCAACAGTAAAACGCTGGCAGAACTCAGGGCGATTCGTCGGCCGGACTATCTGCTATCGCGTTCACTTATTGGTATTGTTAGTGGTTTACTGATTTTTTATGCTTTTGAAGCCACCATACTTGAAGGGGTGTTATTCCCCAAGCTTGATTGGAGTAACCTTGGGCCAGACGAAAAGTTACCCAATGCGGCTCGTAACCATGCACTACTGGTTTTTTGGTGCTTTTTAGCTGGATTTTCGGAGAAAATGGTGCCCGACTTATTGTTTAGATCTGAACAAAAGGTCAGTGACTATGGCTAGTTCGGAATATGCCAAAATGAATAACTGTTGGTTTTTATCGGTATTTATAATGCTAATTTTAGTAAAGTTGATTAGCCTATAAAATAACCTACAAATATTTAACAAATTAGCTATATTAATTTGTCATCAATTGAACACTAAAACAGCAAGCTAAGCCTTTCATTTATAACCATTTGTGGCAAAGATAGCGCTAGTTGGAGTGGTTGAAAACGACCAATCTGGTTAATTACACAGCTTGATTTATGAAAGTCAGACGTTTAATCTAGGCACACTTTGTATTTAGTCGTCATCGGAGGCCGAGTTATCACTGCTGCAATTATCGACAGAGCCGATGTGCCTGTTGCCCATAACGAAAACTATTTTGAATTATTACCGGGAAAAATGGTCGACTTGCAAGTCAATCATCCGGCAGTTGTTCGTTTAAAATTAAAGTTAGTAGGTTATGAGGCCGGACAATATATTCTGCTCAGACATCCTGATGGCGATCGACAAAAAAATCATTCTGATGTGTTGGTTGAAGGCAATGTAGTGATTGTACGCTACCTGCTCGAAGGCGATAAAGGTGAATGTTGCGCTTTTCGTTCGACCATACGTCAAATCACTCAATATCCACAAAAAATGATTGTGCTGAGTTATCCGGTGCATATCGAAAATCGTCAATTGCGCTTACATCAGCGGGTATCGGTGCATTTGCCTGCACAAATCAGCCTGTTCAGTGAACAAGCTGATCAACAAGGGGCAAAAATTAAAGGCGTTATTGGTGATATCTCCGAGCGCGGTTGTAGTTTTATTTTTAAAACCGAAAACCCCAAAGCGACGGTGAAAAAGCGCAAGGTTAATGTGGTGCTGAAAAGTCCCGAGGGTGATACGGTGGTGATCCCCGGTCGGGTCTGTAATTGCCGTAATGAACAGGGTAAAATGAATGTTGGCATTCAATTTGTCGATGCCGATGAGCAAGTAAAAGAGTTACTCGAACAGTTATTCATTCTGACTGATGTGATGTAGTGTTAGGTTGTCGTTATAGGTTACAGGTAGGGGTTGTTAGTAGAGGGTTTATCGAAACCCTAACCCTTCAGGCATAATTTGGCAAAATTGAATCTTGTGGTGTCTTGATCAAGCTGGCACAATTGGCAGCTTATACTATAACCTTCAGCAGCCTTTAGGGGTGTCATCAATGTTTTGGTCATCTGCACAACAAGCGGCTCAGGCTGCACTGGTCAGTGGTAGCTTACTGCCTATCGCGACCGAACCTGATATTATTGAAGAAAACGGCTTGAGTTTTTATTTGCATGTGATCAACGCCAATCTGAAACAAAAACTCAATCGCACCAAAAACGCCGGAAATCCATTTTTGCCTTATGATCAGGATATGTTTGTCGCCCAGGCCGGAGATGATCATGTTTGTTTGCTCAATAAATTCCCAGTACTCGCCCCTCATTTATTGATCTGCTCCAACACCTTTATTGAACAAAGAACCCCGCTACAACTGATTGACTTTCAGGCATGGTTATTGGGTTATAGCTGCGATGATGCTTTTGGTTTTTATAACGGCGGTGCAACCGCAGGTGCCAGCCAGCCCCATCGCCATATGCAATTAATCAAAACTGCCATTTCGCTAGAACCTTTAATTTTAAGTGGCCAATTGCCTTTTAAACACAAGCTATATCGTTACGAACAGCTTAATGCCCAAACGCTGGCGGATGATTACAGCCGCGGCATGGCTGAATTGGGACTTTATCATAGCGAACAGTGTCAGCCCTATAACCTGTTGCTGACCAATGGCTGGATGTTGATTTTTCCTCGCTCAGCCAACAACGTTAATGGTATTTTCGCCAATGGCATGAATTACAGTGGCCATTTTTTAATGCGTAACCAAACTGAAATCGACTGGTTAAAGCGATATGGGGTGGTGCGTTATCTGACTGAATGTGCGGATGGCTCCTAACTGTGGCCAAAACATCGTAGATTAAACCTTCTTTTCCAATCAATTAACATTTCATGTACAATTCTGACGGGCAAATACAACCTCTATAAAGTGGATACTTATGAGTAACAATAATTCTTATGCCGAGAATGATTTAAGAGAAGTTAAGCAGCTTGGCATGTGGGCATCAATAGCCAGTTTAAGTTATGTTTTTTGGCTGCTTGGCGGCATGGAACTGATTGAACGACTGGCTTATTATGGCGTTAAAAGTAGCGCCGGATTATATGGCAAAAGCCCGGTTTCAGAAGGCGGTTTGGGCATTACCATGACAGATTACGGGATGATCATGGGCGTGTTTGCCCTAGTACAGACGTTTGTGCCCGTGCTTTCTGGTGGCGTATCTGATCGCTTCGGTTATAAAGAAACCATCGCGGTGTCGACGTTTATCAAAATCGCTGGTTACCTGACCATGGCGTGGTTCCCCACTTTTTATGGTTTTATGGTTGGCGCGATGTTATTGGCGGCTGGTACCGGGATATTTAAACCGGGTATTCAAGGTTCGATTGTTAAAGCGACCACCCGCGAAAACAGCACCATGGCTTGGGGGGTTTTCTACCAGGTGGTGAATATCGGTGGTTTCCTTGGTCCGCTGGTATCGGCTCATATGCGCCAATTGGCGTGGTCACATCTATTTTACGCCTGTGCGGCGATCATTTCCCTTAACCTGTTGTTATTGTTTGCCTACAAAGAGCCTGATAAAGAAGAACGATTAGAGCGTAACCGTAAAATAAAAAGCGGTGAACTTCAGCAAGAATTGTTGTGGAAATCGGCTTTAATCGAACTGAAAAAACCGATTGTACTGCTCTACATGCTGGTCTTCCCTGGTTTTTGGTTCTTGTTTAATGCCTTGTTTGACGTGTTGCCAGTACATATTGACGAATGGGTCGATACCAGTGTGATTGTCAGTGATTTATTTGGCGAAGGGGGTACCAGTAACAGTGTTATTCAGTTCTTCTTGGGGTTAAACAACGAGGGTACCAAAGTGATGCCTGAGGGCATGTTAAACCTCAATGCCGGGATGATCATGACCACTTGCTTCTTATTTGCGGCAATGAGCGCGAAATATCGAATAACATCGTCGATGCTGGTGGGTTGTTTGGCCAGTTGTGTGGCCATTATGTTGATTGGTGCATTTAACTTTGCTTGGATGGCGGTATTTTCAATTGCGCTATTTAGTATCGGTGAAATGCTGATTAGCCCGAAGAAAAACGAATTTATGGGCAATATCGCGCCTAAAGACAAAAAAGCGATGTATCTGGGTTTTGTGATGTTACCGCAAGGCATCGGCTGGGGACTCGAAGGATTCTTGGGTCCGCGTTTATACGATATTTACGCTTCAAAAGAACGTTTTTCGTTGGAGTTACTAACAGATAGAGGCATGAGCAGCGCAGATGTGGCCGCCATACCTACCGGAGAAGGTTTTACCACTCTGGTCAGCTATACCGGCGAAACGGCTAAGGCCCTGACTCAGTTATTATACAATACCCACAACATCAGTATGGCCTGGTATATCATTGGTATTATTGGTTCGGTATCGGGTATCGGCATCTATTTTTACGGTCGCTGGTTACTGAATTTACAGAAATCTCAAACCACAGATTAAAAAATTAAAGGGTTAGCAGAATGGGTAAACCCAATTCATATAACGATAATGATTTAACCGAGGTTAAACAGCTTGGCATGTGGGCATCCATTGCCAGCTTTAGTTATATGTTTTGGTTGCTTGGTGGCATGGAACTGATTGAGCGTATGGCTTATTTCGGGGTCAAAACCACGGCGGGGTTATATGGTAAAACCCCGGCTTCAGAAGGGGGCCTGGGCATTACCATGACAGACTTCGGTTTGATTATGGGCGTGTTTGCCATTGTGCAGACGTTTGTGCCCGTGCTGACGGGTGGTCTGTCTGATCGCTTCGGTTACAAAGAAACCATTGCGGTGTCGACGGTGATTAAAATATTAGGTTATTTAACCATGGCCTGGTTTCCCACCTTTGACGGATTTATGATGGGCAGTATATTGCTGGCTTTGGGTACGGGGCTGTTTAGGCCCAGTAGTCAGGGTTCGATTGTTAAATGTACGACCCGGCAAAACAGTACCATGGCGTGGGGTATTTATTATCAAGTGGTTAATATTGGCGGTTTTTTTGGCCCGCTGTTATCTGCCCATACTCGGCAACTGGCGTGGTCTAACTTGTTTTACGCCTGTGCCGCGATTGTGTCACTGAATTTGCTGATGTTACTGGCGTATAAAGAGCCGGGTAAAGAACAGCGATTAGAACGTCAGCGCCAAATGAAAGCCAATGCCGATATGCAGCCAATGTTGTGGAAGGCAGCGCTGATAGAGCTGAAAAAGCCAATAGTGTCACTTTACGTTCTCACATTTACTGGTTTTTGGTTTATGTTTCATGCCCTGTTTGATGTATTGCCCGTGCATATTGATGAATGGATAGATACCAGCGTGATTGTCAGTGATTTGTTTGGTGCCAATGGTACCAGCAATGGTTTTATTCAGTTTATCTTGGGTTTAAACAATGCCGGCACTAAGGTGATGCCCGAGGGGTTGCTAAACCTTAACGCCGCGATGATTATGAGCACCTGTTTTTTATTTGCCGCCGCGAGCGTGAAATATCGGATAACGTCGTCGATGTTGGTGGGATGTTTAGCCAGTTGTGTCGCTATCATGCTGATTGGGGTATTTAACTATGCCTGGATGATGGTGTTGTCGATAGCATTATTTAGCGTTGGCGAAATGTTGATTGGGCCAAAAAAGAATGAGTTTTTAGGCAATATCGCCCCTGAAGACAAAAAAGCGATGTATTTGGGTTTTGTGATGTTACCGCAGGGTATTGGCTGGGGAATAGAAGGTTTCTTGGGTCCGCGTTTATATGATCTTTATGCTTCAAAAGAACGTTTTTCGCTGGAGTTATTGACAGAACGCGGCATGAACAGTGCTGATGTCGCCGCGATACCCATTGGCGAAGGCTTTACAACCCTGGTCAGTTATACCGGTGAACCTGCAAAGCTACTGACTCAATTGTTATACAATAATCATAACATCGGTTTTGCGTGGTATATCATTGGCATCATTGGTTCGTTTTCTGCGGTGGGTATTTATTTTTATGGCCGCTGGTTGATTGATTTTAAGAAGTCTCAGCTATAGTTGTCTAGAGCAGTTATAAGAGCAGTTATAAGAGCAGTTGTTAAAAGGGGAGAGATAGTAATGGCAGACATCAGTTTTTCATCAGTACAAAAAGCCGCGATAGTGGCGAAGATTCAAAAATATTTTGAGCGTGAGTTAGATCAAGACATCGGTGATTTTGATGCCGAGTTTCTGCTCGATTTTTTCAGCGAAAAAGTTGGCGGGTATTATTATAATCAGGGATTACTCGATGCCCAGGCCGCATTAGCGGCGCAAATGGACAACATCAATGAGGCCATTGATGTATTGGAGAAAGAGACCGACTTATAAGCTTAGTTACTTAGGAATAAAACTCCCAACTTGCTATAGAATGGCGTAGGGTGGGCACGCTTTTTTGCCCACGGGTGACGCACCAGCCAAAGGTTGGCCCCGAACAAAGATAATAGCGCACATTCGGACGTTATTTAATTATGGCTTTTTACTTGGCGACTACGCTTTTGGCGTAAGCCTTAATGCGAGTTTTGACTTGTGGTGATAAGCCGATAGTGAATAACATGGTCGACAGAGAGGCGATAATCACCACGCCTTTAACTATCTTGGCCCCGGTGAATAAAGCAGCCAGCACTAACAGCATGGCGTAAGCCAATCCCAGTGAACCCATAAATAAACATAAATCGCGCATTTCTTTTGACATGTGATCCTTCCTACATTTTCTACTTGAACAGTTATTGAACTTCAACATTAACAGATCATCCTATCTAAGCACAGCCCTTGAGCTTGTCGCTTTTGTTACAAGTGATTGCTAAATATCAAATCAAGGCTTACGGGTTTTAATTGACCATTTAACCTGTCAAACATCAATCTCGATTGAATATGTGACCGTAGGATGGGTAGAGCGGAGCGAAACCCATCATTTATCGCCAAATTTCGATGGGTTTCGCCTGAGGCTCTACCCATCCTACTTATATCGGTATCTTCTGCTTCATTTGATGCAATATTGAGTTATATATGCCTGGTTTAAATCCGTAAATCTTGGATATCAAATCAAAATGAGTGACAGATGAGCAATAATTGACTATGCTGTGTTTTTATACACATATTTATCTGGTAGAAAGATGCAGCAACAGAACGAGACGATGCCGACATTAGATTCTTTTACTCATGCGCAACGTGAGCGCTTGGCTTTTATTGACTTTAACCTGCAATATTTTGGTCAGATAGCCCGTGCCGACTTGATTGCGCATTTTAAGACGGGTTTGGCGGCCTGTACGCGTGATCTAGCGTCTTATCGTCAGTTGTCGCCAGCTAACCTAGTGTTAGTGCATCAAACCAAAAGCTACCACCGCACAGAGCAATTTAACCCCTTGTTTGATCATAACCCCGAAGCGATATTAACCGGATTATGCCGCGGTTTTGGTGATGGTTTGTCAAATGGCATTCGCCCCAGTGATGTGTGTATTGATGCAGTAAAGTTGGTGCACCCCGATAGCGAAGTGATTGCGGCGATTATGCGCGCCATCAAACAACGTTATGCCTTTAGTTGTGACTATGCTTCATTGTCATCTGGTTTGACCCAGCGCGAGTTGGTGCCGCATTCTATCGTCAACAATGGTCACCGCTGGCATGTACGGGCGTTTGATCGCAAAAGTCAGCAGTTTCGTGATTTTGTCTGCACTCGGTTGCAAAATGTGGCGATCATTAAAGAACCCACCGCGACTGTGCAGCATCTGGCGTTTGATAAACAGTGGCATAAAATCGTCTCAATCACCCTCACGCCTCACCCGGCCCTTAAACACAAGCAAGCGATAGAAATGGACTACGGTATGACCGATGGCGGACTGGTTCTTGAAGTCAGAGCGGCATTGTTAGGGTATTTACTGCGCCATTGGAATGTCGATTGCTCTGTTGGGCATCAAGCGTATAAAAAAGAGTATCAACTGGCGCTGGCCAATCCTGAATCGCTGCAAGGGGTGGATAATCTGGCGATTGCGCCGGGATATTGTTTGGAGAGTGAAGAGTGTTTAGAGAGTCAAGAGTGTGAAGCGCTTGAAATGTCTGGAGAATAGTCATGACTGAGAGTCAAAATATCGAGTGGAAAGAAGCTTGGAATGATAAATATTTCAAGTGGATCTGTGGTTTTGCCAATGCTCAGGGTGGTCAACTGATCATTGGCAAGAATGACAGTGGTGAGGTCGTGGGTATCGACAATGCCAGAAAGCTGCTCGAAGACATCCCAAATCAAGTACGTGATTTAATGGGCATTATGGTTGATGTCGATTTACATCAACAAGATGGATTAGATTATCTGATCATTGGCGTTGAAGCTTATCCTTACCATCCCATTAGTGTACGCGGTTGTTACCATTATCGTAGTGGTAGCACAAAGCAAGAGTTAAAGGGCGCTGCGCTCGACCAATTATTATTAAGAAAACAAGGCAAACACTGGGATGGTGTGCCCGTGCCTTATGTAGCAATCAGTGATTTTTCACCGACGGCTTTTGCTTTGTTCAGAACCAAATCACGACAAAGTCGGCGTTTAGAAGAAGTGGATATCACTTTGTCTGATGATGCATTGTTAGAGAAACTGCATTTAATTGAGGGTAACTACCTCAAACGAGCAGCTGTTTTGCTGTTTCACCCTGACGCTGAAAAGTTTGTCACTGGGGCTTATATTAAGATTGGTTACTTCAAATCGAACGTTGATTTGATGTATCAGGACGAAATTCACGGCGACCTATTTACCCAAATCGATAAAACTCTAGACTTTTTGAATACCAAATACAGCAAAATGGTGATTAGTTACGAGGGAAGCCAGCGAGTAGAAACCCCACCAATGCCCCGTGATGCTTTACGTGAAGCGCTAATCAATGCAGTGGTGCATAAGAATTATGCGCTATGTACGCCGATTCAGATAAGCGTCTATGACGATAAACTGATGATTTGGAATGCAGGAGCGCTGCCGCAAGACTGGACCCTTGAAACCTTGTACGGTAAACATTCATCGATTCCTCATAACCCTGATATTGCCAATGCTTTTTTCCGTTCCGGGCTGATTGAGTCATGGGGTCGAGGTATTGAGAAGATACGACTGGCCTGTGAAAAGGCAGATACGCCTATGCCGACGTTTCGTTATGAGCAAGGGGGAATGTGGACGACATTTGTGATTGATCAGCCGATGTTGAGGGAAGAGGTAGGGGAAGAAGTGGCGTTAAAAACGTCGGGAGAAATGTCGGGAGAAACGCCGGGAGAAACGCCGGGAGAAACGTCGGGAGAAACGTCGGGAGAAACGTCGGGAGAAACGTCGGGAGAAACGTCGGGAGAAACGTCGGGAGAAACGTCGGGAGAAACGTCGATAAAACTCTCTGAGCAAGTACTCTTGTTGTTGCGGCAAGACTCTGATTTGACTATACGAACTGTAGCATCCAAAATTGGTAAGTCATACCGTGCTACTGAGAGAATAATACGTAAACTCAGAGAAGCAGGGAAATTAGAGAGAATTGGGGCTAATAAGGGGGGTTATTGGCAGGTTCTTGGTGATAAATAAGTATTGCAGTAAGCCCTCAAATACATCTATGCCGACTTTTGGCTATGAACAGGTGGCGGTAAAGTGAAGGTGAAAACGTCCGTGAAAATGAAGGTGAAAACGCCTGTGAAAATGGCGTTAAAAACATCTATGAAAATGATATGTATTTATAGAATCTTGTAAGTTATACTGAGTGCGTTGCCCATAGAGGCCTTATAGTACTTTCCCCTTGAGGGACTTAGAAAACCCGGTTTATGCCGGGTTTTCGCCATTTTGAAGAGGCAAAAAGTACGATAGTAAGATAAAGAACGATGGTATAACTGACCTACGCCATTTCATCAATTAAATCATCATTGCTTAGCCTTAGGTTCTGCCTCTGCTTATTTCTTCACAATCCCCATCAACTCCACATCAAACACCAAATCCCCCTTAGGCGCACCAGGTCGAGGATTCGCGCCATACGCAAGGTTCACGGGGATCCAAAAGCGATATTTGTCACCCACAGACATAAACGTTAGCCCTTCTTGCCAGCCTTTGATCACTCGGCCGAGTTCAAATTCAAGCGGTTTGCCGCGCAGTACTGAGCTATCAAACATATTGCCGTCGGTTGTCCAGCCGCTGTAATGGGCTCTGACGGTATTGCTGTGTGTTGGTTTTTGGCGCTTCTCTTTAGCTTGCTTTAAACCTTTTTTAACAACGAGGTATTTCAAACCCGTTGGTGTGGTGATGGCATTGGCGGGGGCTTGGCTCAAATTGGCCGGCGCTTTGATCGGGTCCATCTGGTCAAGCACTTTAATATCAACGGTATAGTTGCCTTGTATCATGCCGCCCCAGCCGGGTTTCATCAGCTTTGCGGCAATCCACCAACGACGCCTTTCGCCAATGGGGGTGGCTTTAAGCGCTTGGGCCAAACCTGGTGTCATGGCGGTTAATGAATCGGGGTCGGTGACATCTGCACCGTCTTCCTTTGCGCTGAATCGGGTCTTGCCATCAATGCTGGTCCAAGCGGTGGCAAGGCTTCTGACATATTGTTTACTGGCCAGTTTGCCACTGCCTTTTTCGAGCACAACGTAATTTATGCCGTCGATAAATGTTACCGCTGATGTAGGGGCTTTGGAGACATCCTTCGGTGCAGGAATTTGCAGCACGGCTTGAGCGGTTAAGCTTATGAAGATCATACTGATAAATAAGCTGGTGTTCAGGTATCTCATCTTGGTTATCCTCATATGCTGTAACTGCTCAGCGTACTCATCTTTCACTCCATAACGGCGTTATTTTCGTACTCAAACAGTTGCATATAACTTATATGCGCCTATTTTCCGTGCAAAAATGCCTTGTTCTGAAACGAAATCTAAGCACTCTGAATAGTTACATAAATTTTACTTTCTAAAATCAACACCCGATTGAGCAACAAAATAAGCAAACATGGCGTAAACCGCTGTGTTCTGCTTTAGTGCTTCTTGATCAACTTTGTCCAAGGTGTCGTTTTCGGTGTGGTGATAGTCAAAGTAATCGGTGCCGTCGGCGCTAAAGTTCATCGCAGGCATTCCGGCGCTAACCAGTCTGCGGATGTCGGAGCTGCCTTTAGCGTTATTCTGCGGACTCAATGCCACCCCTAATGGCGCAATCAGTTTGGCAAACTCTCTTACATCGTTCAGCGATTGTGGGCCAACACCAGGGGTCATTTTGTAAATAAGACCGTTAGCAAAGTCCCATTCGGCACCGATAAGATGTTGATTAATGATGCCTTTGTTACGCGCCATATATTGATCTGCACCCACTAGGCCGATTTCTTCGCCCGCAAATAATATCACTCGAATCGAACGTTTTGGTCGTTGCGGTAATTTGGCTATCAGGGTGGCGGCGGCCATGGTGACACTCACGCCTATCCCGTCATCAATGGCACCAGTGCCGACGTCCCAGCTATCTAGGTGTGAACCCAATACTACGTATTCGTTAGGAAATTGGCTGCCGGTGATTTCGCCGATAACATTGGCAGAGCGAATAACATCGTTATCACGACGTTCTGCGGTGAGTTTAAGATACATTTCAACGGGTTTGTTGCGTTTGAATTGGTTGACCAGCATATCGGCATCTGGATTGGTCAGGGTTGCGGATGGTATTTTCTTTACCCCTTCTTTGTAACGCATCATGCCTGTGTGAGCAACACGGCCATTGCTGGTGCCAATAGAACGGATAACGATGCCGATTGCACCTTTTTCAGCAGCTGCCACGGCACCAGCTCCCCTTGCTGCGACGGCAGGACCATAACCTGAACCATCGATTTCACGGGTCATACGATTAGAGATAAAAGCAATTTTGCCATTAAGACTGCCCGGTTTAGCCGCTTTTAAGTCGGCTAGGGTTTTAAAGTGTATCACTGGGGCCTGAATGCCTTTTTCGCCAGTGCCAATACTGCCACCTAAGGCAATCGCGACCATTTTATGTGGGTAAGGGCTGATAACTTTGGCTTCGGCGATGCCTCGAACCCATTTTTTATCAGTGACTTCTTCTGTCCACACTTTGTCAAAACCGAGCGAATTCATTTTTGCCACGGCCCATTTGACTGCCCGTTTGTCGCCCTCAGTGCCCATCTTGCGAGCGCCCACTTCGGTGGTCAGCGATTCATCAATTTCATAGGCCAAGGTTGACTTAAGTGCCGTTTCTTTCAGGCTATCAATTTCTTTGAGTTGCTGGCTATTAAGATTTGCAGCCCAGACTGGTGTTAAGGCCAGTGATAAGGCTAAAGTTAAACCTATTGTTAGGCCCTTTTTTAAGTTAATCGTTCTAAGTACTTTATTCGACACAAGCACACCTTTTTTTGGTTATGAGTGGAGGTATTTTTTCAGTCAGAAAAAACGAATGGCAAGATAATCAATGGAATGGCGGCAAAAAGCAATTATTTTATTGTTTCATCTTTACACGGGGCCAATGTTCGCGGATCATCATGGGTCTTTTGACGTTTCAGGACCTTTTCTGTTGATAAAATTATCCCAGTATAGACACGCCGATTGCGGCACTAAGATCTCAGCCAAAGTATTCGCGACCATATTGGTGTTCAATTATGACGATTGTTGATAATTATCAGCAGATTATTCTGCAAAACACCCCGTTGATTGATGTTAGGGCACCGGTGGAATTTGTTAAAGGGTCAATCCCCAATGCCACCAATTTACCATTGATGAATGATGAAGAACGCCATTTGGTGGGCATTTGTTATAAAGAAAAAGGCCAAGACGCGGCGATCACTTTAGGCCATAAGTTGGTGTCGGGAGACCTTAAGCAGCAGCGCGTTAATCATTGGGGAGAGTTTTTTGATAGTCACCCTAATAGCCATATATTGTGTTTTCGTGGTGGTTTGCGTTCAAAAACCAGCCAACAATGGATTATCGACAGTGGCCGCGATATCCCGCTGATTAAGGGCGGTTATAAAGCTTTACGCCAGTATTGTATTGAACAAACCGAGTTGATTGTTGGCCAAATGCCTTTGTGCATGGTTGGTGGTAAAACCGGATCGGGCAAAACTGAGTTGTTGATGGCGCTAGGTGATACTCTAGATTTAGAAGGTATCGCCAATCATCGCGGTTCTGCTTTTGGCAAGAATATCACCGAACAACCCAGTCAGATCAATTTTGAGAATGAAGTGGCCAAACGGTTATTGCAGTTACAGCAAATGCCGTACACCCATTTGGTGGTCGAAGATGAGAGTCGTACGGTAGGTCGTTGTGCGTTGCCATTGGTATTGCTCGAAAAAATGCGGCAGTCACCAGTTTATTGGCTCGAAGATGACATCGACCACCGCGCACAACGGATTTTGCACGATTATGTGGTGGATATGGACCTGCAATATCGAGCGCGTTTTGGTGATGAAGTGGGTTTTGAGCGTTTCAGTGAATATCTTAAAACCGCGTTTAACGGCATCAGACGTCGTTTGGGCGATTTACGTCATACCCAGTTGCTTGAGACTTTGCAACAGGCGCTAAACAAGCAGCAATCACAAAATGATGCGAGTGATCATTTACAATGGATTATGGTGCTGCTGAGCGAATATTACGATCCGATTTATCAATATCAACTGACCAATAAACAAGATCGGATTGTGCATCGGGGTAATAAAGATGAGTTACTAGAAGTGCTTCGAGCGCAGCGGATGAAAGCACCTGGGGTGGAAGCCCTTTTGGAGGAATGAGCAGGAGTGAGAATGGAACAACAACAGCTAATAGACGCCGTTAACCAAACCATGCCGTTTGGTAAATACAAAGGCAGTAAGTTGCTGGCGTTACCTGAGCCCTATTTGGTGTGGTTTCATCAAAAAGGTTTTCCTAACGGCAAGTTAGGTGAACAATTGGCGTTGATATATGAAGTTAAGCTCAATGGTTTGGAAGGTATGTTACGGCCGTTGTTAAGATAGAGGGAAGCCCGCAACGGGCCAACCTCAAATTAGATCAACTTCTAAAAAGTCTCACCATTATCATCCAATGAAAACTCATCAACAGCCTCAAGGCTGGTGCGCATGGTGGTCAGCCGGGCTTTAACGCCGCCCATCATCTGAGCAAATCGGTCTTCTTTAGCGATATTGTCAAATACTGGTTCTAACTCAGCTTGCCAAGCTCTGACCCAACCCACGTTGATGGCACCTTGCATAAAATAAAGTGCATCGGATTTTTTATCCTGCAAGGATTTGACCTGAGCCATTTGATAATAATAATCTGGGTTGTTGACCTGACGCTGTTTTTGTTTGAGTAATCGCTGTTCTAACTTAGTCACCAAGGTGCTGGCTTTGTCCTGCTGATCAGTTTGTTGATAAGCATAGGCTAAGTGGAAAGCAGACTGTCCATCACCCAAATAATAAAACTTTTCTGATTTCTCAGCCAAATAAAGTGGCTCGTAGATTGCGATCACTTTGGCATAATTTTGCTGGTAATAGTATTTTTCAGCCGTGACGTTATACTTATTTTTCATCTCT
>JBLGCB010000101.1:0-17713 GCA_047617105.1 Phenylobacterium sp.
AGCTCTCTCATCTTTGGTCGGACAGGAAAGCCGGGATGATACATCAGCTGGCCGTTCTTTGTCCTGGAAAAAATGAATTGCACTTATTAGTTGAATGCAGGATAGATACGGAGAGAGGTGTGCCAGATTACATTTTTTTAGCCACAATTTTGACCATACAAAATTTTCCGAAATATTTGAAAAGGAAGATGCGGCTAAGACTATTAGCGAATTGAAGGCTAATTATCTGGGTTTTATTGTGATCAAACCTTTACCTAAAACATTTATTGGTAAAACTTGTTTGAAACTCTACCCTGAACTTGAACTGGCTAGCGACAAAAAAGTGATTAGAAGGACATATTCAGCCAATTTATTTGGTGTTGAACTCAGTGTTGACTCAGTGGCTTTTCAGGAGCAAGACAAAGTATTATCTGCATGTGCAACCACATCAATCTGGAGTGCTTTACATGCTTTGGATAAAAGTGATTCGCGTAGTGTGCCCTCATCTGGCGAAATAACCTTATCAGCAATAAATCATATTGTTGATTCATCAAATAGCTTTCCAAATATTGGACTTACCAACAAACAAATTCTCCGAGCTTTAGATATCCAAAAACTAAGAAATCACCGTGTCAATATACCTGAATTCGATAAAAACAAAAAAGAATCTTCTTTTCGAATTATCAAAAGTTATATTGACAGTAATATACCCGTTATTCTTGGTGCGGATGTCTATCGAAAAGACACTGAAAAATTAACGTATTTGGCAGGGCACGCCGTGACAATTCTCGGCTATAAAGAAATAGATGGTAAGGAGGCTTTATACTTGCACGATGACAGGCTCGGTCCCTTTGCCAGAGCACAATTCCATTGTTTGCAAGATCTGTTTCCAGATATTAGTATTGTCTTAGAAGGCAAGAAAAAGACAGATTGGTGTATCTGTTTACAAGAAAAATCTAAAGAAGGGAAATGGCTGAATGTAGAGCAAATATTGATTCCTGATAGCCTTATTATACCGAATCACACCAAAGTGAGGATTCCTTCTCAGTATATCGACAACACGTGTGACTCGATTGTAGGAGAGTTTAATGCGTTTTGGGACCAAATTGCCGCTGACAATCCAGACAAACAGATAAAAAAGGGGGTTTTGAGTTATCAAATTAAACTGGAAAAGTTGGCTGACATAAAAACACGAATACTCAAAGGGAAGCAGGTAAAAGATAAATTATCGATTTTAACCCAAAGCGCTGCCCGTTTTTTATGGTCAGCGGTTTTCTCTTTAGATGGCAAAGAATCATTGGAAATATTGTTTGATTCGACTGATATACCTCAAGGTAAAGCGATTTCCAGTGTCATTCAATATGATATAGGTAGGAGCGATCTTATATTAAAGTGCTTTTATAAACTATTAGCTGCCAATGAAGCCTTGCCTGAAAGCGATCAGGACAATTTCTTAACTGCTTTCATTTATGCTCTAAAATCAAAAGAGTCCGGTGTTGCAGAATATCTAAATAAACGCTACGGCGAACCTAGGGCACCAAAACGTTTAAAAGCCGAGGAAATTAGTCACGACAAGTTGCAAATACAAGAAGATATACCCAAACGATACGGTTGTGAAGGTAAGAAGCTAGATGACGATTTTCCAATGTTAAACGATGATAATACGGATTACAGACTTTGGGCTATTTCTGCTGATGGGGCTTTGTTGATAGGCGCTGAAATTGGAGAGCAAGGTCATCCTACCCTCACCGGGTTTAAACCCGCCAGAATCGCCGGAGAGCTGAGAAAAGATAAAGAGGGATGGTTTATTAATGCTAAATCAGGGCGGTACAGCTCTGATTATTCTGATGCAAACAGGCTGTTGGCAAACGCCAGAGAAAAGTTTTTGGAAATTTACAATAATCACAAAAAGGGCGATTTAAGGATAGAAGAATATCACCCGTAAAGCTTCAACGTCATTTGCGATAAATAACAGGCAGGGCTAGAAAAGCTCTGCTACACTGTAAAAGAGCATGTTGACTGATAGGGCAGTTAACGGGCGCAATAGATAAAATTGGTTGTCGCATAAGGTGGCATAGGATTTTACTTATTGCTAGTATGTTCAAGTATTCTCAGTTTTTGCCGATCACCCGAATATGAGCTTGCAATAAAAACCTAAGGTAGATGACAAGTTCAATATCAAGTTGCATAAAAGCGGTTCATTAAAGCCGTATTGCAGCCATGGTGATTAGGCTATCAAAGTATTCAGGATAATGAGTTAATGGTTAAAGTACCTTCTCTTACCAAATCTATGGTAACAAGAGCGGTCAAATACCCGGCAACAAACGGGCATGACTGCGTTCGCCTGTGCGAGCAACAATGCGTGCAACAGCGCGAGCAACCCACCAAGACATTCGTGTTAACGAGTGCCGCTGCTTTGATTATCTCTTTATCTGTATTCACCTCCTTCCAGGCCTTGGCCGTCGACGAAAACCCGCAAGAGTCTGGCTGGTATATGGGGGCTGCTGTAGGCAATGTTTCTGGTAGCCGCTCGGTTGCTGATTATAAAGATGATCTCAGTGACAACGGCATTACCGTTTCTAACTTAACAGTAGATGATAGCCGCACTGGTTGGAAGCTTAATATCGGCTTTGATGTGACGCAAAATGTCGCCATTGAAGCGGGTTATCTTGATTTAAAAGAAGTGAGTCTTGAAGGTTCTGCTCAAGTGACAGACCCTGAAGCCTTTAACAATGCTGCCAAAACCATCCATCCTAATTCTGCCGACGGCTTCACCTTGGGTAGTACTTATCGTTACAGTATCAGCCAAAACTTTGGTCTGACCGGTAGCGTTGGTCTGTTCAACTGGGACGGCGATTTTAACACTCGCGCTTTGGCCGCACCGCAAACCGATGCTGGTAAAGACAGTACCAGTGGTACTGACTTTTATTTTGGTTTAGGTGGTGGCTACGAAGTATTTGATGATGTGACCCTGTCAATCGAGTGGGAGCGTTACAAGCTCGACAAAGAAGACGCCGAAGTTTGGTCTATTGGCGTAGATTACCACTTTCGTTGAATCCCTGCATACCTTCTATAGATACTCACCTAACGTTCATTGTCAAATTTATGCTAAAGCTGTGTCGACAAAAAGATGCGGAGATTGGGTTTATTGTCATCGTTACCTATACTTGGTTAGAAGCAGCATTAAATGAATAGAAGAGTTGGATTATGTATGTGGTATAGAGTCGTACAAGTGGTATTTATACTGTTGTTCTCAGGGCCGGTGGTCGCGCTTGACCGGGTTAAACCGCTGAATGTGGTGCTCTTCTCACCCAATTTTAATGAGCAAGACTTCTGGGGTAATGTTCATCATTTTGCCCGGGCCAGTGCGACCAGTCTGGGGATTAATTTTAGTGTTAAATATAATGCGCTTGGTGGCCGCGCCCATTATCTTGAATCGGTTGAAAGTGTGTTAAAAAGCGATGATAAACCCGATGCATTTATGGCGGTTTCTTTTCTTAAAATCACCCAGAGGTTGTTGGCACTCGCCGATAAATACCATGTGCCCGTCATTTTGATCAACAATGCGCTACCCGAAGATACCAGCAAACTTATCGGTGCACCAAGAACCATCCATGAAAATTTTATTGGTCATATCGCTGCCGATGATTATCGCCTGAGTTATTTACTGACCAACTATTTGCTCGAACGGGCCAAGATGGTGAATAAAGATAAAGTCATTAATATGGTGGCGATCGCCGGCTCCCGAGATGCGCCGGAAACGGTGTTGCGTAACAAAGGATTAGATAAGGCGGTTGATGATAGCGTCGTGGCAAGGTTGATGCAGCGGGTGTATGCGGATTGGCGGGGAGAGGAGGCATACAGAATGTCTCATATCTTAATGAAACGCCACGACCCAGTTCAGGTGATTTGGTGTTCTAGTGACTTGATGGCGCTCAATGCTCAGCGTGCGATAGAGCAAAGTGATAGGACTGTGTTCACGGGTGGTATTGACTGGACCAAGGAAGCCATTGAATCGATTAAGGCGGGTCATTTAACCGCCTCGGCAGGGGGCCATTTTACCGACGCTGGTTATGGTTTGGTGTTACTCTATGATTATTTCAATGGCCGTGATTTTGCACAGGTGATGGATTTATCCAGCCACTCGGCAGCGGCGGTGATCCATCAGGGCAATATTAACAATTATTATGATTTGTTAATCAAACAAGATTGGCAATCCATCGATTTTAAACAATTCTCCCGCGTCTATCACCCCCAAAACAAAGGTTATGACTTTTCCTTCGAACACCTGTTTAAATTGGCGGCGAAGAAATAACGTCAACACGCCCTAACTCTTAACACTCAAACTATGTGATATTTCGGTATGTGGACTGAACGAATCTTTGGCAAAGACTTCTTCATCGGCGAGCCGGTAAATTTCCTGGTAATCAGCATTCTCATGGTTACGGGCGACGATCACCACCTCTGATGGATTGGTTAGGGCAATACAACAATATTTATGGTCTTCTTTTTGAATGTCCATGGACAAAAAACGCTGTTTATTGGCATCTTGCCAGTCGCTTAAATTGTCATAGAGTCCCTTCATTGAGGTGTTTTCGAAGTATTGCAGGTTTTGTTTATTTGACATTATTTTATCCTGTTTAGTCATCGGCAGCCAAGTGTGAGTACACTGATATTAAACGCTACATGCGGGTATGAGCAAGATAAATATAATCAACACAAAAAAGCCTGCGTAGAGACTAATCGTATCTACGCAGGCTTAGACGATAAACAAAACCCGTTTAATAGTTATGGTATAAACCGTAACGTTTATTGACCAATGAATTTTGCTTGTCGGCCCACTGATAATAGCTTTTGTCTGCTAATTGACTGGCTGCTGCTTTATCTAAAATAATGATGGCATTTTCATGCATTTGTAATGCTGATGCTGGGCACATTGCGCTTAACGGACCTGTGATCATATCATTGACCGCCGCAGCTTTGTTTTCACCAGTGGCCATTAATAATACGTAACGGCTATTCATAATAGTACCGATACCCATGGTCATGGCCATGTCTGGTTGATGCTCGTCTTTACTGAATAAACGACTGTTATCTTTGATGGTTTGCTCGGTCAAGGTCTTAATACGTGTCTTAGAAACAAGCGAAGAGGTTGGTTCATTAAAACCAATGTGACCGTTGGCACCAAGGCCCAAAATTTGTAAATCAATGCCACCGGCATCTTTTATCGCTTGTTCGTACTTTAAACCTTGATCACGGGGATTTTCATCACCAGAACAGGTTGGTAGGTGGGTATTGGCGAGATCAATATCCACACTGTCAAATAAGTGTGTGTTCATAAAACTACGATAACTTTGTGCATTGTTTGGATCAATGTTGTGATATTCATCGAGGTTAAAACTGGTGGCATTTTTGAAGCTAAGCTGCTGATCATTATGCATACCGACCAAGTTCTTATAAAGGGCGATGGGTGTGCTACCAGTCGCTAAACCCAAAACAGGTTTACTATTCTTTTGTAATAATTCGCTTACCCACTGAGCGGCGTGTGCTGCGACTTGCTGTGCCTCGTCAAAAATAATTACTTGCATTGATTGACTCCAATTTCTTGTTTGAGTTGTAACTATTCAGCGCACTCATCTTTCACACCATAACGACGTTATTGTCGTACTCAAACAGTTACCATTTCAATTAGTATAGCTTACTGAAAATGAAATGACAACGTTGTCATTCTTTAGTAAGGAAGGATTGTCACAGTGGCTTATTTTATATGCGGTAAGGTTAAAGTAAACGTGGTGCCAATCCCTAATTGTGATGTCACTGTTAATTCACCATTGTGTTTTTGTACTATGCCATAAGAGATAGATAAACCCAGACCTGTGCCTTCGCCAACATCTTTGGTGGTGTAAAAAGGATCGAATATTTGGCTAAGGACGGTTTCACTCATGCCACAGCCATCATCTTTAATGGTAATGATGGTGATTTCGTTATGATGTTGGCAACGAATACCCACCTGGCCGATGTTGGTGTTTTGCAGCTGTTGTTGTTTTGCTCTGATGGCATCACAGGCGTTAATAATTAAGTTAATAAAGACCTGGTTCAGTTGGGCAGGGTAACATTCCCATTCAGGGATTGAGTCAATGTCAGTGATAAATTGGGCGACTTTGGCATATTTTACTCGTACCAGATTAATCGTTGATTGCAGGCATTTACTGATATCAATGGTATTACTGTCTGCTGAGTCTCGTTGGGTGAAGGCTTTCAGATCTCGAACAATAAGCTTGATACGTTCAGTACCTTCTTTAATGATGTCTACATGGCTGTAAAGCGGGGCAAATTTTAGCTTTAAACTGCTGATAACCGCATCGTCAGCATTATCGCCCGCCAGTTTTAAGATAAACTGATTGAATTGAGCCAGACTGACCTCCAGGTTTTGCGCGCTGACATGAACAAAATTGTTGGGGTTGTTGATTTCATGGGCAATACCCGCCGTTAAAGTGCCTAATGAGGCCATTTTTTCTGATTGCACCAATTTTTGCTGAGTTTCAATTAAGGCGGTATTTTTTTCTGCTAATTCATCGGTTAATTTTTGCTGGGCTTTAAACAGGGCGACAATTTCCAAGTGGGTATGAACCCTAGCTAGCACTTCTTCGTGTCGAATGGGTTTGTGAATGTAATCCACGCCACCTACCGAAAAACCATCAATAACATCTTGGGTTTCGGTTTTTGCTGAGATAAAGATCACCGGAATATCTTTGAGTTGTGGATGTTGTTTGAGTCGACGGCAAGTCTCAAAGCCATCAATACCAGGCATCATCACATCAAGTAAAATCAAGTCGGGTAAAGTTTTGGCGGCGTTCCTAAGCGCCATCTCACCGTTGGTGGCGGCTATAATGCGGTAACCTTCAATTTCGAGGGTCTGGCGTAATAAGTCTACATTGGCCGGGGTATCATCTACGACCAAAATTTTACTGCCAGTTAAGTCGATATCATCATGGGTCATATGCGGCCTCTTCTAAGAATCTTATCATTCCTTTATAAGAATAGTTTATTTGTAACAATTACGTTTATTTTTCTATATTGGGTCATTGCGGGCTGATTTTGTCAAACTCAAGCAATAAACCATCCATATCGTAAACGCTGATATATTGCTTTAAGTGTTGGGCGAAGTCGAGCCATTGTTCGTCTGTGTCGCTGAGCTGCTTGATCACGACCTCCAATTTAGCGACTTCATAATCGTTAGCAGCCTCTATGATTAACCGATATTGTTCTTTGCTGATTTGAATCGTTTCATAGTTGATTGGTTTAATCGCCTGGTCGGGTTGTTTTTGACGTTTTTTGATGGCACCAGCTGTGGTGGGCAAGGGTAGGGTAAAGAAAAATCGACTGCCTTGTTGCTGCTCGGATTGCAGTTGTAACTGGCCGCCCATTAAGCTGATGTGTTTATTGGCGATGGTCAAACCGAGTCCGCTGCCGCCTTGTTTGTTGCCAAATTCTGTTTGGTTGAAAGCCGCAAAAATTCTCTGTTGCTGCTGTGACGCAATACCGACGCCTTGGTCGATGATTTCAAAACGATAGTGGTCTGGGGCATCAGAGGATAAACTCAAAGTAATCAAACCCTGATGGCTGAATTTAACCGCATTGCCGAGCAGGTTAATCAATATTTGCCGCAATTTATGCTGATCATCATTGGTATTGCAATGATGAGGGTGATGACGGACAACATGGCGGCGACGCCTTGCGGCATCACTAAAAATCCGACGCCGAGTAAGGCTATTATAGATTCTGTGATGATAAACAGCCGATTAAGCCCGGGATGATAGGTGCTTAGCCTGAGAAAATGATGGGTAAATAACAGCCCAGAAGCGATACTTATCGAGCCCAGAAAGGTTGGAGAATGGCTGGCCCAGTAAGGAGACTCTGGCCATAGGTATTGATAAGACAGGCCATTTAGGCTGAACATGGTGAGGCTAAAAAAGAAAATATACAGAACATAATAAAGAAAGTTTTTATCTCGGGTAGATATAAAAAGAAAGAAATTGTACAGCACCATCACCAGCATAATCCCATAATAAAGACCAAACCCCATTGCTTTGTGAGTGGTGTGTTCGATAAACGCTTGGGGATCCCATAGCGTTAACGGTAATATCGCTGTGTCGCTATTTCTGATCTTGAGTAGTACAGTCTGGGTTTGTTGTGAAGCTAGGGTAAAAGGGAAAACGAAATTGGGGTGATCGACAGCTCGGCTGGCAAAAGGTAGGGATTCTCCGGTGATGACCGCTCGGTTGGTGTCTACAGCTTCAAAGGGCAAAAAGTACACCTCAACGATATCCATGGTTGGATGGGCTAGTTCAAGAATCCATTGTTGGGACAAATTGGAGGGGTTTTTGATGCTGAATTTTGCCCACCACGCCGATTGGCTGGAAGCAAAGTTGGGCACTTCTTGGTTGCTTGGGCGAAATGTTTTCGCTTTGGCCGCAGACAATACCTCTTGAACTGTCCACTGTGTCGTGGGGTCTTCCAGTAATTGCAAGTGCAAGCCGAGTGGGTAGCGTTTGATGTTATCACTGGGTTGTAGCGGTTCGCCAGCGAGCAAAGTGGCTGGTAGCAATGCCATTAAAAGCGCCATAAAGCGGATGAGAACAGCCACGATTAACCGGAGTTGTATCTGCCGGGGCGGTGTTGTGAGCGCTGGTGTCGAGAATATCATCAATCACCGAGGTTTAGAGTCTAATCTTAAGCATAGTCTACCGAGTGAACTCACGAAACAGGGCAAAGGAGAGAAAAACGGAGTTAATACTCTAATGCCTGGATGATCATACACGTCTTGTGTGATTATTAAGCGGTATGATCTTGCGAGCTGATGAATCAAAGGTATACTGGCCTAGTTGTTTATTAGGAAGTTGTTTTTATTTAATTAGGAAGTTGTAAGGAGAATGTTATGTTGCAAGGTGTATTATTGCTATTGAGTCTGTTCGTATTTTTTATCTTTAACGTTAGTTGTGCGGTAAACATGGCACGTTCGAGCCAGATGCCCGCTGAGAAACCGGCTAATAAAGCGCTTGCTCACGCAGGTGTGAATACGGTTTCGCCCAGTGACGCATCAGGTAAGACGGGAAGTTTACTGCGTTCATCACGGTCAAGCAATCCAAGTCAGTTGTTGTCTGATTTGCATTCATTAGCCGATAAAGAAAGTTTAGACAGAGTTGATGCACGGGTTAGTATGCACCGTGAAGCAAATGAGGGTTAAGGATATCAGATATCTTGTATAAATATCTGGTCATGGATAAACCAGTAACACAACCAAAGCCTGCTCACCCATGAGCAGGCTTTTTTTCGACCAAGGATGGTCGAATGCAATTGCGAAGGGATGCATGGCAATTGTAAGCCAACCACCAGTCAATGGCAGAGTTAGTTAAAAACTGAGCACGACGCAGGTATAACGTATTGCAGGCTGGAGTAGTTAAGTTTTTAATTATTACGATGAAAGAATCCCTATAGATGTTCCTGTCGGCTTCCTGCCTCCACCTCGCGGGTACTAAAGCTGTGGGCACTCGCTTTCGTACCAGCTCGCCCACTCATAAAAAAATATCGTCTTATGTGGTGATTTTCCACCACAAGTCGTAAAATACCCGCCATCCATCAGCTGATATCTAGATCAGAGCCTATTTTTCCAGGGAGTTTTTTGCATGTTGGCTTTTTTACCCAAGTGGTTACTTGGTTGTATTGCGTCTATTCTTTTTGCTATTAATTCAGTTATTTGGCTGACCTTGATATTTGTTTTTGCGATTATCAAGGCGATCCCCTTTAAACCATTGCGCCAACGGGTGAATTTGCTGCTCGACTTTTTTGCCACTGGCTGGACGACTGGCAATAGTGCGATACAAAATTTCACCATCGCCACCGAGTGGGATGTTGAAGGGCTGGGGCAACTGACCAAAAAAGAATGGTATATGATTATCGCCAATCACCAAAGTTGGGTCGATATTTTTGTACTGCAACGGGTGCTTAATGGTAAAGTGCCGTTTATTAAGTTTTTTTTGAAAAAAGAACTGCTCTGGGTGCCATTTTTTGGCCTCGCTTGGTGGGCGTTAGATTTTCCTTTTATGGTGCGTTATACCAGAAAATTCATCCGCAAGCATCCCCATCTCAAAGGTAAAGACGTCGAAACCACCCGTAAAGCCTGCGAAAAATTTCGTTATAAACCGGTCAGTGTGATGAATTTTGTTGAAGGCACTCGTTTGACTCAAAAAAAGCATGACAGTCAACAGTCGTTATACCGCCACTTGCTTAAACCTAAAGCGGGTGGCACGGGATTTGTGTTAGGGGCGATGCATGATTCGCTGCATAAGATTATTGATGTTACTATTTATTATCCAGATGGCATTCCCACATTTTGGCAGTTATTGTCTGGTCAGATCCGCAAAGTGGTGGTTCGAGTGAATGTTTTGCCGATTGAATCACAAATGATTGGCGACTATGATGCAGATAAAGAATACAGAAAAGAAATTCAACGTTATTTAAACGATTTATGGGTCGGCAAAGATCAATTGCTTGACCAGCTTAAAACAGAAAATGATGAGAGAAGGTCTGATGCCTGAAAATTTTCAACAATGGTTACTCCAACTCAATATCAATGGTTTAAACGGTGAAACAACTCTGTTGTTGGTATCGTTAAGCGGTTTATTGTTATTGGGTTATTTGGTTTATTTTGTCGCCAAAAGCTATTTGATGCCTGCGGTGCATGACTTATTGACTCACTTTAAACCCGCGTTGGTTGCGGCGATTTATATCCCGCTGCAACGATTGATCAGACGACTCGGTTTACTGGTGCCGTTGGTATTTTGGTTATCGACCTTTAGTTGGTTTATCGAACCAGAACTGATGTTGTTCATTTTCATTAACAAAGCGTTTATGATTTATTTTTATATCAATGTCGCTTTGTGCCTGACCGCCTGCCTAACTATCGGCGCGATTATTTATAATCAGCAACACTATGCCAAAGAAATTCCCATCAAGGGCATCATTCAAATCATCAAGCTGTTGGTGATCCTCGTTTTTGTGGTGTTAACCATCGCTGAATTACTTAACAAAACCCCGTTATATTTGCTTAGTGGTCTTGGTGCCTTAACGGCGGTATTGCTGATTATTTTCAAAGACACCATTTTGGGTTTAGTGGCAGGTATTCAAATTGCTACTCATCGCCTAGTCGCCCATGGAGACTGGATTGAAATGCCCAAGTATGGCGCTGATGGCGAAGTACTCGAAGTGGGATTACATACCGTTAAAGTGCGCAACTGGGATAACACCATCACCGCCATTCCGACCTATACCCTGATCAGCGACTCCTTTAAAAACTGGCGTAATATGTCGGCATCTGGTGGTCGGCGCATCAAGCGAGCGTTACCGATTGATGTTAACACTATGGTGTTTATTGATGATAAGCAAAGGGCGGACTTAATGGCCGCTATTAGTCCGTTAGGCGTGCAACCGGAAGATAAGTGGCATCAGGCACAAACCAATATCGGTTTGTTTCGTTGTTATTGTGAATCGTATTTGCGCCAACATCCACAAATCAATCAGGATTTAACCCTGATGACCCGTCAACTCCAGCCGAACGAATATGGTATGCCAGTAGAGTTTTATTGTTTTTGTCTCGACAAGCGTTGGACATATTACGAACAAGTGCAAGCCGAGATTGTTGAACACCTGCTGGCGAGTCTGCCTATGTTTGGCCTGCGGATTTTCCAGCGGCCATCGGGGGTGGAGTTTTTGAGCTAGGGGTAAAAAAGTGATGGTTGTTAATGGCGGTCCTGCATTTTGGCTTTGTTTTTGGCAGGGTCTACACGAAGGGGGAGTACGGCGGTAACATAAACTAGAGTCGTTCGTATTTCGTAATAAATAGCATAGGGGAATCGTTTGGAAAGCATACGGTATGAATCAAAGTATTGTTGATGTACCCCAGCATAGATAATCAAGGACTCAATATCGGATAAGATGCAATCCCAGAAATAATCGCCTACACCAGTTTCTTGTCGCTCATAAAAGGCTCTTCCTACATTCATATCATCCGCTGCTTCCTCTAATACAACGACGTCACTGAATTCGATCATTAGCGAGCTTTTCTTAACTGTTCAATAGAGAGAAAACGTGCTTGCCCATTATCAATTTTGGCTTTACGCTTGGCTAATACCTCACCATGCCATTGTGGAGAATCGACTTCAATTCCCTCGTATAAAAAAGAATCCCACAGTGTCTCCATTGCTTGAAGCCGTTGTGCCACACTCATCTTTTTGATTTCACTCATTTTCATTGGTGTCTCTCCGCTTAATTCGCCATTAACGCTATTTTGCTCGGTAGTCTAAAGCCGAATAACTATACTTTACTTTAAAAGTGCTTACAGCGATAGCTGAGAATGTGCAGCAGAAAGTAAAGTATGAGAACAATGGGGCGACTACCTACCTCGAACCCATCCTTGAAAGCGGATACCTAATCTTTCCCACCGCAACTGGCCAATAACCGCATAAACACCGGCACCGCAGCAACCACCACTGCTTTGCCATTATCCGCAATGCGTTGTAATGAGACTTGCTGCTGACTGCCCGCTGACTTATCACCTTGGCACGCTTGGGTGATAGCCAAACTAAGCGTTATCAACTGTTCAACATCATCCATTACCGTCGATAACGAAGCCAACCTTGGCTGTTGCTGTAAAGCTCGCACTTTAATCATGTTGCTTTGCCACTGCAATAATTTGCCCTCTATCAAACCAAGCGCCTTTTGCTTATTTTGTAAAGTGCCTTGTTGCCAAACTTTGAGCCATTGATTCATCTTGATGACGGTAAAACTCTCTGGTGGCAGGTAATCAACAAACAGATTTAACGGGGTCTGTTGATGGTATTGGTTGTTTTGGAATTTAAGGTGATGACGGGTGTAATAATGGGCTGGCTCAAGCGCCTCGGCCAATATCAGTAGCGGGGTGATATCGGTGTTATCCTCTGCAAAAAGCTGCTGAAACCCTGCTTGTTGCTGCTGGATGTGCTGCAAACCAATATGCTCAGCGGCGTATCGGCTGATCACTTGTAGCCTTTGGTACATGTCGTCGGTATCGGTGAGTGATTTGGACGACCAAAAACGCTCAGCAATGGCAAATAACCTCGGCCAGCTGCGAACATCTATGTTGTTATCATCAACCATCTCGCTCCATAAGGCCGCCTCGCCACCGAGAATATTGCGTTGTTGTGCCGTGGTCAGTGGTGGCAATAAGGTGATGGTCGGCAATTGATGACTGGTGACTTTTGCCCCTTCGACTTGATACGTGGCATTACCTATCAATATGCGTCCTGTCAGAGATTTTGCATCGCTTAAATTCAAAGCTGCGCGCATCGGTCCCATCCAAGTATCCAATTCGAAGCTGAGTTGTTGCTGGTTTTCGTTAATGAGCGTGATTTTTTTATGGTGGTTATTATTGAGCTTTAAATAACCTTGGCGTGGTTGGCCCGGATTATCGATTAAGGTTAATGACCCCCTGACCGGACTACCTTTAAGGCGAGGCATCAACAGATCCCAGCTTTGCCATTGGCTGTTTTTACTCAACTGGGGCGAAGGTACGGCATCGGCAAACGGCTCATTGCGGTAATGGTAAGCGGTGTACTGTGGCTGGTCGATATAAAAACCAGTGGAGAGCAGGCCCTGATAACCTTGTGCTGCAATCTGGCTTAAAGATTCTAAACCGCGCCAAGATTGAATCACTATTTCTTTTGACAGCTTCTTTGATGAACCGGTTTGAAAAATCTCGTCCCAGCCCATCATGATACGCTGATGTTTGGCCAAAATCTTTTCGACTCGGGCATTAAAATAGGCCTGCAAAGCATGGCTATCTTTAAGTTGATGCGTTTGCATAAATTGCTGGATTTTGGCGTTATTATTCCATTGGCTGGGGTTAACCTCATCACCGCCAATATGCAGATAAGCATCTGGGAATATCTCACTGAGTTCTTGTACTATGGTGTCAATAAACTGATAAACCGCCTCATTGCTCGGGTCTAGCAATGGCTCAAATACGCCCCAATGGCGTTCCATTTGATAATTTTTGGCTTGACTGGTCAATTGTGGATAAGCCACCGCAATGGCGGAAGCATGGCCTGGCACATCAAATTCAGCGACCACCCTTATGCCCAGCATACTGGCATAATCGACCACTGAGCGCATTTGAGCACGGCTGTAAAACAGCTTATCTGAGGCCAATTGATGCAATTTCGGATAGGCCTTTGATTCGAAGCGCCAACCTTGGTCATCGGTTAAATGCCAGTGAAACACATTGAGCTTTGCCGCGGCCATACCGTCTAACTGCCGTTTTATGGTCGCGATGGGCAAAAAGTGACGGACACTATCAATAAGCAAACCGCGCCATGCAAAGCGGGGTTGATCAACAATGCTCAACAAAGGCAACTGATTGGGGATTGTGGCCGTGGCGATAAGTTGGCTGAGCGTTTCTAGCCCATGTAACGCACCAAATTCACTGTTGGCATCAATCGAAATGCCGCTGGCCGTGATATCTAGCTGATAACTTTCATCATTCCCCAGCTTTGGCCTGTGATGGGGCAATTGATAATCCGTTTGATTTTTTACCATCACTCGAATGAATGCCAATTCAGGCTTAGCCACTAACTTAGCATTCAACCGTTTAACAGCGTGCTGTTGCCTGTTTGGACTCATACCCTGAATATAAACCAGTGGATTTTTCTGTAGGTCTAAATACCCACTATTCACGGTGACAGACTGCGGATAAGGCATTAAAGCCAGAGGTTGGGAGGAGGCTTCAGCGCAAATGACAGCGCTAGCATTTACCAGCAAAACAAAAAACACAACAACAATCAATTTCACAGCTCATTCCTTCAACATTTTTCGCCTGACGCAGTCAATCTTAAGTTTACCGCCTGAGCGAACAGCCGTAGGCGTTCACTCAGGCGGAAAACTATACATTCTCGAACAGGTCTTTAATATTCTGCAAGGTAAAATTAATATCGGCGATATTGGCTGGGGCGATAAAAATGGTGTCATCACCGGCGATGGTGCCTAACACCCCTTCGGCTTTGCCGACAGAGTCGAGCAGGCGGGCGATAAGTTGGGCGGCACCAGGGCTGGTGCGGATGATCACCATCACATCGTTATGAATAACATCTAATACCAGATGTTTTAACGGGCTTTTGGCGGTGGGCATACCAAATTCTGCGGGCAGACAGTAAACCATTTCTTGTTTGGCATTACGGGTTCTGACGGCACCGAATTTGCTTAGCATTCTAGAGACTTTAGATTGACTAATATTGTCAAACCCCTGGCCTTTAAGAGCGTCAACAATTTCGCTTTGTGAACCGAATCTTTCTTCGGTTAATAATTGTTTAAAAGCTTTAACCAGCAGTTGTTGTTTACTTAAAATAGCCATGTAATCGATTCATTGTCATTGTTTATATAAGCCGATTCTACGCGAATTCTGACTGGCGATCAGTATTTGATGCACTAAAAGCGATTAAATCTGCATAAAAGTGGATAAAGTGTTTATTTTTTGGCTTACGGGCCACCGGGCAATTGAGTTTTTGCTGATAATCCAGTACAGTTGGCGCGGTTTTTAATCACATTAATTGAATATTGGAGAATCGCATGAAAGTTACCGTTATTGGTGCTGCTGGTGGTATTGGTCAGGCGTTGTCGTTGTTGTTGAAAAATGGTCTGCCTGCGGGCAGCGATTTGGCGTTATTTGACTTGGCTCCGGTCACTCCGGGTGTTGCTGTAGATTTAAGTCACATCCCTACGGACGTTAAGGTCACCGGTTATTCTAAAGATAGTCTTGGTCAGGCCCTTGCTGGCGCTGATGTTGTAATGATCCCTGCGGGTATGCCACGTAAGCCGGGTATGGACCGGGCTGACTTATTTAATGCCAACGCAGGTATTATCAAAGGTTTGGCAGAAGCCATTGTTGAAAATTGTCCTAAAGCCATGGTTGGTGTTATCACTAACCCGGTAAACACTACTGTGCCAATCGTTGCAGAAGTATTCAAAAAAGCGGGTACTTACGATGCGAGACGTTTGTTCGGTATCACGACTTTGGATGTTATCCGTTCTGAAACATTTGTTGCCCAAGTGAAAGGTTTAAGTGCTACTGAAGTCACTGTACCTGTTATTGGCGGCCACAGTGGTACTACTATCTTACCTTTGTTGTCTCAGGTTGAAGGCGTAGAGTTTACTGATGAAGAAGTTGAAAGCTTGACAGTTCGCATCCAAAACGCGGGTACTGAAGTGGTTGAAGCTAAGGCTGGCGGCGGATCGGCTACTTTGTCTATGGGTCAGGCTGGCGCACGTTTTTGCTTGTCATTGGTTCACGCCATGCAGGGCGAAGCCGTGGTTGAATATGCTTATGTTGAAGGCGACGGCACTCATGCCAAGTTCTTCGCACAACCAATGCGTTTGGGTCCAAACGGTGTTGAAGAATTGCTGCCAATCGGCGATTTAAGCGCTTATGAAGAAAAAGCTCTTGCTGACATGATGGACACGCTTAAAGGCGATGTGCAAAAAGGTGTTGATTTCATCGGTTAATTTAGTTTTCCTATCTCGCTAGGGCTCGATAGGTAAACTAACGATTCCCCAGCCTGCTGGCAGTGTGTGAACACACTGCCAGCAGGCTGGGGATTTTTTTTGACTGGGATTATGACTTAAATAATGGCGGTAGGGAGCGTGAGGCTGTGTAAAAACTCCCGTAGGATGGTGTAGAGCGAAGCGAAACCCATCATTTGCGCATGATAGCAGCACAATATCATCGTTTGCAGCCTAATTCTGATGGGTTTCGCTTTGGGCTCTACCTCATCCTACTCAAAATTGGAGTTTTGACACAGGCTGGTGCGCACACTACGATAAAAACCAGCTGGTGAGCGTCAATGATTTGGCAGGTCACCACTGGCAATACCAATATTACGGCAATCATCTGCTGCACTATGTTATCGATCCTTTAGGTCAAAAAGCGGCGACCTTTAGCTTTGGCAAAGACCATAAAGCAACCGTCGTCAAAATCCGCAGCCAAAAACACCGCTATAAATATCAAGGCAATACCACCAGTGTCACCGATGAAGACGGCAATATTACAACGCTTGTACAAAACGATAAAGGCATCACCACCTCAATCACCAATGCCGAGGTAACAAAACCAGCACCTATCAATATGACAAACTCGGCAGATTAATCAGTGTAAACGATAGCGAACACGGCTTATCGAGCCATCAATATCAACCCGGTGAAACCGATATTCGTTTGCAATTGGACGATCGTACCCGCCCTGAGAGTGGTCATCAAAGCAAGGTCGGCGGGCATAACCAAAGCCAATCACAATTACATTACGCCCGTATGAGCGGATCGCCTTGGCAAGCGGTGGTTTGGGATGCCGACCAAGCCAAACTACTGATTGCCTCACCTGAGACCTTAAACTCAGCTGATGCGGGTTATCAGTCAAGCAAACAGCGAAGGCGGCTTTACAATGCCATTGCCGTCAATCAATGGTCGCAACAGAGCTTTGATAAAGCCTCGAACAGCTTTTTTACTCCACCGGAATATTCAGCCATAGGCTGTGAAATCGAAGAAGAGCGTTGTTATGGGGTGATGAATTATGTCACGCTGACCATGTCAGATAACATCACCGTGGGTGATACGGTGCGTTTTGTTGCCAGAGCAAGTGGCAATCGTTCTTGTG
>JBLGCB010000102.1:0-17573 GCA_047617105.1 Phenylobacterium sp.
AATCGCTTGTTTTGGCGTGACGATTCGTTTTTGATCACCAGCGGCAAAACCCTCAGGACGAATACCCGGCGTGACCAATTTGAAATCTTGGCCCAAGGTACTTTTCAGTCCACTGGCTTCTTGTGCTGAGCACACAACGCCATCTAAACCTGCATCAGCCGTAAGCTGCGCCAACAGCATAACTTGCTCCTGTGGCGTGCGTGTCACCCCTATCCCGCGTAAATCTGCTTCATCCATGCTGGTCAATACCGTTACCGCAATCAACAATGGTGCATCATCACCAAAGTCGGTTAACGCTTGTTTTGCCGCGGTCATCATTTTACTGCCACCGATGGCGTGAACGTTGACCATCCAGACACCCAAATCTGCGGCAGCTTTCACGGCCTTGGCGGTGGTGTTAGGAATATCATGGAATTTTAAATCTAAAAAGACATCGAAGCCTTTATTAACGAGGGTTGATACGAAGGTTGGACCAAAGTGAGTAAACATCTCTTTACCGACCTTGAGTTTGCATGAATCGGCACTGATTTTATCAACAAAAGATAACGCCTGTTGTTGATCATCGTAATCCAGTGCGACAACGATTTTTGATGGTGATGTCATTTGATCCTCTTACATGTTGTTAATTATTATTGCCCATCTAATCCTATCGCGGGCTTGGTATTGCCCCAAGTCTGGCATGATGGGCATAACCAATAATGTTGCTTGGTCTCAAAACCGCAATTACGGCACTCATACAGCGGTTTACTATCGAGATATTTTTTTACTAATCGTTTGATTTCTTTAAACTGCGCCGCAGTACGTTCTGAATCGGCCGTTTTAGCATGCAATTCCAGCAAAGTAACAAAGCTGCGAATGGTCGGTTTTTTACGTAGTGTGGTCAGAATAAATGCCAGCGCTTTGGCTTCTCCCTGACATTGCTCAATATAGACACTGTACTTCACCGCAAAGCTGACGCAGGTATTAGTGTCAGCTTGGCTTTGCAGGTAATCGTAAAAACCGCCTTTATCATCCATTTGTAGATAACTTTGTTCCATCAGGTCAATCACCATCGGAGTATAGAGGCAATCTTCGGCAATGATGGTTTGGTAGTGTTTTATCGCCTCACTATAGTGCTGACGTTTAAAGGCCATCTCAGCCAACATCAACAAGGCCCGCGCGCAAGATTGGTCGTATTTCAGGGCTTTTTTCAACCACTTACTGCACTCCCCCGAGTCCACCGACTCTTCAGCCAGTTCACAGCAATGATGAGATAAAGTCGATTGTAAGCGGTTATTCAACGGTTTTTGACTGTTGGGTTTGGTGCACAGATCATCGGCTTTTTGCCAATCTTTCATGGTTTGATAAATGCCGACCAGCATTTGTAAAATGGTCTCGCGATTCTCATTATCTAAAATGACGGTGAGTAAGGTGGTTTCCGCCCGGTCTAACATGCCCGCACTGATATAGTCTTTGGCCAGTTCGGTTTTAATTTTGTTGGCACAGTCCAAATCGAGATCCAACTGATTAAGATGATCGTGAATTTCCAGTGCTTTATCAAATTCGCCGCGTTTTCTAAACAGATTGGCTAGGGTCAGGTGGGTTTCGAGGGTATCGGCGTTAACTTCAAGAAATTCAATTAAGTGCTCCACCGCTTTTTCTTCCTGGTCAGAGAGCAGAAAATTAAGACCGGCGGAATATTGTTTGGCTAAGGAGGCTTTTTGTTTGAGTTGTTTATGCTTATTACTGTTCTTGCCCATGATCCAACCATAACCGGCGGCGACAGGGAGGAGTAAGAAAAGCAATTCAAGCATGAGAGACGTCTACCCCGGCTCTTTTGCTGAAGCTAAGGTTGTCGTTGTAGGTATTGTTGTAGGCGTGGTCACCATTATAGATGACGGTTCAGCAGTCGCGGATTTAGCAGCAACCTTTGCTGCTTTCTTTTCAAGTCTTTGGTTTTTTTTATCGGCCATTGAACGTTGCAGTTTGACTTTGGTCGACACATAAATACTGCCAATCACACCGAATATAAAGCCGGTAAAAAGAAAGATGGCCATCAAGGCCCCGACTTTGATATTTGTTTGGTAGCCCAGCAAATCAAGCGGCACATCGACATTATTCTGCGCACCTAAAAATGCGAACAACAAAAGCACTAGGACGAATACCAGACACCAAACAATAAACAGAATTTTTTTCACTAACTTACTCACAGTGGATTAAAGCCAAAATACGGAAAAAAGCAATACCAAAAAGGCATGATATAGTAGCGTGGCGAGCGTGCGATTGCAAAGAGATATCGCAATTGAACGTCATGCTGTTTTATGAGGGGGCCTGCCGATGACTGCAAGGTCACGCGTGGGCAAAAAAACCTGCCCACCCTACGCCATTTCATAGAATGGTTTGCATACAGACGAAAAAAAACGGCATACCTTAAAGATATGCCGTTTTTTAAAATTCTAAAATTCTTGCGAAGCAAAAACTTATAAAAGCCGCTTACTTTTTGGAACAAAAAGAAAGCGGATTTTATTATTGAATACTGTCATTAACGCGTTCACGTAACTCTTTGCCAGGTTTAAAGTGTGGTACCGATTTTCCTTCTAACTGTACAGTTTCGCCCGTTTTCGGATTGCGCCCCGTGCGGGGTGCCCGATAGTGAAGCGAGAAACTGCCAAATCCCCTAATCTCAATTCTGTCACCGCCAGCTAAAGCTCCGGTCATCAGATCCAGCATCTCTTTGATTGAGCTTTCAATATCCTTTGCAGCAATATGTGAATACTCAATAGATAGTGTTTCGATCAGTTCTGATTTAGTCATAAAATCCTCGATATCGCGCTTAAACAAATGATGAAGGCAGTTCGAAAACTGCCTTCATACTCGACTTACGCTACTCTTACTTTAAGAACTAGACCTAGTTAATACCCGAAGGCATTAACTAAAAGAAAAGTTTAGTCTTTGTTAGCGTTTTTGAAAGCTTGTTCCATTGCACTCAAAGTACTGGTTTCAGTCTTCTTGTTCAATGAAGTCATTGCTTCTTTTTCTTCAGCTTCAAACTTAGCTTTGATAGACAAGCTAATTACGCGGTTCTTACGGTCAACACCCATTAACTTGGCTTCGACGTCATCACCGACTTTCATTTCTGTAGTCGCATCTTCAACACGGTCACGAGAAATATCAGATACTCTTAAGTAACCTTCAACGCTTTCAGCCAACTCGATGGTCGCGCCTTTGGCAGTTACTTCAGTAACCTTACCATTAACGATAGCACCTTTTTTGTTGTTGTCTAGGAAGCTGTTGAACGGGTCATCATCGATCTGTTTAACACCTAAAGAAATACGTTCTCTTTCAGGGTCAACCTGCAATACTACCGCAGAGATATCGCCGCCTTTCTTGAATTCACGTACTGCTTCTTCACCCGGAACATTCCAGCTGATATCAGACAAGTGAACCAAACCATCGATGCCGCCGTCAAGGCCGATGAAGATACCAAAATCAGTGATTGATTTGATCTTACCTTCAACTCTGTCGCCTTTGTTATGTGTCTTAGCGAAATCTTCCCAAGGGTTGATTTTACACTGCTTAAGACCAAGAGAAATACGACGACGTTCTTCGTCGATGTCAAGAACCATAACTTCAACCACATCACCAAGGTTAACAACCTTAGATGGGTGAATGTTTTTGTTAGTCCAATCCATTTCTGAAACGAGAACCAAACCTTCAACACCTTCTTGAATTTCTACGAAACAACCGTAGTCAGTCAAGTTAGTGATTGAACCCGTCAGTTTAGAACCTTCTGGGTAACGGTTAGCAATTGCTTGCCATGGATCTTCGCCCAACTGTTTAAGACCAAGAGAAACACGTGTTTTATCACGGTCAAACTTAAGGACTTTAACGTTGATTTCGTCACCAACATTAACGATTTCACTTGGGTGCTTAACGCGTTTCCAAGCCATATCAGTAATGTGTAACAGACCGTCAATACCACCAAGGTCAACAAACGCACCGTAATCAGTAAGATTTTTAACGATACCTTTAACTTCTTGGCCTTCTTGCAAGCTTTCAAGCAATTGATCACGCTCATGGCTGGTTTCTGATTCGATAACAGCACGACGAGAAACAACAACGTTGTTACGCTTTTGATCAAGTTTGATAACTTTAAATTCTAAATCTTTAAATTCAAGGTGAGCTGTGTCACGTACAGGGCGTACGTCAACTAGTGAACCAGGTAAGAATGCACGGATACCTTCAACTTCAACGGTGAAACCACCTTTGACTTTACCGTTGATAATACCGATAACCGTTTCCTGCTCTTCACAAGCTTTCTCAAGACGTACCCAAGCTTCGTGGCGTTTAGCTTTTTCACGAGATAGGATAGTAGCACCGAAACCATCTTCGATAGCATCAAGTGCAACATCAATTTGATCACCAACATTGACGTCAATCTCACCTTTAGCATTTTTGAACTGCTCTGCCGGAATGGCTGCTTCAGATTTAAGGCCGGCATCAACAAAGACAAGATCTCTTTCGATCGCAATGATGGTACCTTTAACAATTGAACCCGGACGGGTTTCAATTAGTTGTAAACTTTCTTCGAATAATTGAGCAAAACTCTCAGTCATTTTCTTTTCGCTATATTTAATTTAAGTTCCATATGGCGTTCCGGCCATCTGGGGTTACTCTAAAAATCCCGCTACATCCATGCTAACGAGCCAAATTCGTGTATATAACGTAACTTTATTAGCACGCTAATAAATAGTTACTGCCTATCAGTCATTGTTGTTTAACTTGCTGTTACTATATTCCAGCACTTTATCCAACACTTGATTGATATTCATTGTCGTTGAATCGAGGACTAAAGCATCATCTGCCGGCTTTAAAGGCGCGGTAGAACGATTCATATCCCGGTCATCTCTGGCCTTGATGGCCGCCAAAAGGCGCGGGATTGTAACATCCTCACCCTTATCTTTCAACTCTTTATAACGCCGCTGTGCCCGTTCTTCTGCGCTGGCGGTTAAAAAAACCTTAACCTGCGCCGAAGGAAACACCACGGTGCCCATATCTCTACCATCGGCAACTAGCCCTGGGGCCTGTTTAAATGCGCGCTGGCGGCGTAACAATGCTTCTCTAACCCTAGGTAATGCAGCAATTTGTGAGGCTAAACCTCCGACTTCTTCACTACGTACGGCATTGGTCACATCTTCGCCTTCAAGAATAATTCTGGCATTTTCGTTCGGATCATCCACTCTGAACTGAACATCAAGATGTGCAGCCAAAGGCATTAATCCTTCATCATCGTCAGCAGCGATATTGTGATGCATGGCAGCTAACGCCAACACCCGATATATCGCGCCGCTATCAAGTATAGACCAACCCAGTTGTTGTGCCAATAAGCGACTAACGGTGCCTTTACCCGACCCGCTAGGACCATCGATGGTTATTACTGATGCATTCTGTTGCATAAATTCCCCACAATATTTACATCCGGTGTTTAAGGTCTGTATATTTAGATGAAATCCAATCTACAGCCCTTAAGCGGCGTAGTATAGGCCAAAACCATGCATTCTGCGCGGTTAATTCACATTTAGTTGGTTTTTGTAGGGTTCACGAGGCTGTATGGAAACTTCCGTAGGATGGCGTAGAGCGAAGCGAAACCCATCATTTGTTGAGATAACAGCACGATATCGCGGTTTATTACCAAATTATGATGGGTTTCGCTTAGGCTCTACCCATCCTAAGGCCAATATTGAGTTTTTACACAGCTTAACGCACCTACACCACTAACGATTTCAACGCATCAAAATAATTAGGGAAGGTTTTAGCGGTGCACTTAGGATCGTTAATCGTCACCTTAGTGTCGCTTAGCGCCACCAACGAGAAACACATTGCCATACGATGGTCATTATAGGTATCAATTTCGGCAGCGATTAGCTGTTCAGGTGGGGTCACCTGAATGTAATCGTTGCCCTCTTCTACCGTGGCACCCACTTTGCGCAACTCTGTGGCCATGGCGGCCAGACGGTCAGTTTCTTTGACCCGCCAGTTATAAATATTACGAATGGTCGTGGTGCCCTCGGCGAACAATGCCGCTATCGCGATGGTCATGGCTGCATCGGGGATATGATTCAAATCAACATCAATGCCCTTTAACGTGCCTCTGGTCACTTCGATATAATTATCTTGAATATTCACCGTCGCGCCCATCTGGCCCAGTACATTGGCAAACTGAACATCACCCTGCACGCTGGTTTTGCCGATGCCAGTGACTCTGACCGTACCGCCTTTTATCGCTGCCGCAGCAGTAAAATACGAAGCCGATGAAGCATCACCTTCAACCATATACGTTTGCGGGGCAGTATAATGTTGACCACCTTTGATTTTATACACTTCATCGTTGAGGTTTTCGATGTCGACACCAAACTTTTTGATCACATCTAAGGTCAGGTGAATATACGGTTTTGATACCAACTCACCAGACACTTCAATTTCAAGGTCAGATGTCAACAAAGGCGCAATCATCAATAGCGCGGTCAGATATTGACTCGAAATCGAACCATCAATGGTGACTTTGCCACCAGCCAATGGTTTGCCCACAATCTTCACCGGCGGAAAACCGTCAGCTTCAACATATTGGATATCGGCATTGAGCTGATCTAACGAATCGACCAAATGTTTGATGGGCCGTTCTTTCATGCGCGGTTCACCGGTCAGTAAGAACTCACCTTTACTAATGGCCAGTGCGGCACATAATGGTCGCATGGCGGTACCGGCGTTACCAAGAAACAGCTCAATCGCTTGCGCTTGATCATCACATTGAAATACACCACCGTTGCCTTCAACGATGCATTCGGTTTTATCGGCATTTAACTGATAATTAACGCCGAGCTGTTTTAATGCCGTCAACATAAAAGCGATATCATCGCTGTCGAGCAAGTTGGTTAAACGGGTGGTGCCTTTGGCCAATGCGGCCAACAGCAATGCCCGGTTGGACAAGCTCTTCGAACCAGGCAAGTTAACCGTGCCTGCGACGCCATTAATGGGTTCTAACGTTAATTGTTCAATCATAGTATCCTGCCCTGCTAGTGTATTTTAACCCGTAGGCGGAGCATTTATGCTCGCTTACTTTTCAATGCTATTGTACAGTTTATTTTGTATTTGCAAGTTGAAAATTTTTCATGAAGTCGAGCAGTACCAATACCCCTTCAAGCGGCATCGCGTTATAAATACTGGCGCGCATTCCGCCCACATAACGATGACCTTCTAATGCCATCAAGCCATGCGCCTCTGATTGCTTAAGAAATTCACTATTAAACGATTCATCGACCAATTGAAAGGTCACATTCATCATTGAACGATTTTCAACCGCCACGCCATTGCTGTAAAAATCACTGCTATCAATAAAGTCATATAAACGCTGCGCTTTATCGCGGTTAACTTTGGCCATTTCAGACACGCCACCTTGGGTCTTAAGCCATTTAAACACCAAACCAGACAAGTACCAGGCATAAGTTGGCGGGGTGTTGTACATGCTGTCGTTGTCAGCAGCCAAGGTGTAATCTAAAATAACAGGGGTATCATGGCGCGCTTTACGCAATAAATCTTCTCTGACAATGACGATACATAAACCTGAAGGTCCGACATTTTTTTGCGCGCCCGCATAGATAAGACCAAATTTGCTGACATCAATTTCTTTTGATAAGAAGTTAGATGACATATCCGCCACCAGCGGCACATCACCCACATCAGGAATATAATGAATTTCGATGCCATCTACGGTTTCATTGGAGCAGTAATGAACATAAGCGACATCCGGGCTAATATCCCACTTTTCATAAGGAGGAACGGCATTAAGACCACTGACCTCAGCGCCGCGATTGATCATATCCACTTCACAATACTTTTTCGCTTCTTTGATCGCATGAGTCGACCAAATACCTGAATCGAGATAAGCCGCGCGTTTTTTGTCACCGAGCAAGTTCAATGGTACAGCCGAGAACTGACCACGGCCACCGCCATGCATAAACAACACTTTATAGTTATCTGGAATGTCCATCAGATCACGCAAATCTTGCTCGGCCTCAGCAGCCACTTTCATAAAAGGTGGGCTGCGATGGCTGATTTCCATCACTGAACAACCCATATCATTCCAGTTAAGAAACTCACTTTGCGCCTTTTCCATGACGTCTACTGGGATCATCGCCGGACCCGCACAAAAATTATAAACTTTAGTCATTTTCCAACCTTTTATACACTGGATATATAAAAACAAAAGGCGGCCACAAGGGCCGCCTACTTTAAACAATTACAAAGACAACACAAAACCGTAGGTGAAGGTTTGATGCTGTCAGTATTGAGTATTATTCGTCGTCAGCCTCGGCATCATCAGCACCGGTATCCGCTGCGGCGTCATCGCCTTCGACAGCTTCAACTGCGCCTTCGACCGCCTCAACAACTGCGCCCTCAGCACCTTCAACTGTACCTTCAGAACCTTCATCTTCATCGCCAAGCGGTAAATCCACTTCTTCGATTTCATCGATGCGCTGTAAACCCACCACGTTTTCATCTTCAGCGGTGCGAATCAAGGTAACACCTTGAGTATTACGTGCCACCATCGAAACTTCTTCGACCTTGGTTCGTACCAACGTGCCTCTATCACTGATCAACATGATTTCATCTTTTTCAGTAACCTGAACCGCGCCAACCACTTTACCGTTACGATCGGAGACCTTGATAGAAACAACCCCTTGGGTGCCCCTGCTCTTCGCCGGATAATCAACCAGTACAGTACGCTTACCAAAGCCGTTTTCGGTGACGGTCAAAATAGCACCATCAGTTTTTGGTACAATCAGCGATACGACTTTATCATCGTCCTTCAGCTTCATGCCCTTAACACCAGTTGCCGTTCGGCCCATTGGACGAACGCCACCTTTCTCTTCAACTTGACGAACCTGTTGCACCACGGCTTTGCCGTCTTCATCAACTGTCGGGTTGCCTTCTTCATCAAGCACAGCAACATCAACCATTTTAAACATCGGTTGACCGTCGCCATCAAGCAGCGGATTACCCTCTACATCAACTTCAGCGATATGCTTCGGATTGCCGTTTTCATCAAACACTTGTTTGGCAAATTCATCAAAACGAACCACTTTACCATTGTCTGAGAACAACATGATCTGTTGAGAACCATCGGTGATATCAACACCAATCAACTGATCACCTTCTTTAAGGTTAACCGCGATGATGCCGTTGGCACGAGGTTTAGAGTAGGCTTTCAAGGAAGTTTTCTTCACTGTGCCATCGGCAGTCGCCATCACAATGTACTTGTCTGCTTCAAATTCACGCACTGGTAAAATAGCATTAATACGCTCATTTTCTTCCAGTGGTAATAAGTTGATAATCGGACGACCACGAGCAGCACGGCTGGCCAATGGTAACTGATAAACCTTAAGCCAATACATCCGGCCACGGTTAGAGAAGCATAAAATGGTGTCGTGAGTATTGGCCACTAACAATCTTTCGATGAAATCATCATCTTTCATCTTAGTTGCTGATTTGCCTTTACCGCCACGACGCTGGGCTTCGTAATCGGTTAATTGCTGATACTTAACATACCCTTCATGAGACAGGGTCACGACCACGTCTTCTTCGTTAATCAGGTCTTCAATAGAAATATCATGAGCGGCTGCGGTGATCTCAGTACGACGTTCGTCACCATACTGTTCTCTGATCAGTTCAAGTTCTTCGGTGATCACTTCCATCAAACGCTCTGGGCTGCCAAGGATAAACAATAACTCAGCAATCAGACCTAATATCTCTTTGTATTCGTTAAGAATTTTTTCGTGTTCCAGACCCGTCAATTTGTGCAATCGAAGGTCTAGAATGGCTTGCGCCTGAATCTCGGTGAGGAAATATTTGCCATCACGGATACCATACTCTGGCTCTAGCCATTCAGGTCTGGCGGCATCATCACCGGCTTTTTCAAGCATTCCAGCGACATCACCCAAATCCCAACCTTGTGCAACTAACTCGACTTTGGCCTGGGCCGGTGTCGGTGAGGCTTTAATCAAGGCAATGATAGGATCGATATTAACCAGTGCAATCGCCAATGCTTCGAGTACATGGGCACGGTCGCGCGCTTTACGCAAATCAAACACGGTACGACGGGTGACAACTTCACGGCGATGCAGCACAAACGCTTCAAGCATCGGTTTAAGGCCAAACAATCTTGGCTGACCATTTTCAAGTGCCACCACATTAATACCAAACACAGTTTGCAACTGAGTTTGCGCATATAACTGGTTTAAAATCACTTCGCCAGGTTCACCGCGTTTGATCTCGATAACAATACGCATCCCGTCTTTATCAGACTCGTCACGTAAAGCGGTGATACCTTCAACTTTTTTATCTTTGACCAATTCCGCCATCTTTTCAATCAAACGGGCTTTGTTTACCTGATACGGTAATTCGTGGACAATGATGGTTTCTTTGCCAGATTTATCATCGGTTTCGATTTCTGCACGGGCGCGCAAATAAATTTTACCTCGACCAGTATGATAAGCATCAACAATGCCTTTACGGCCACTGATAATGGCTGCGGTAGGGAAGTCAGGACCCGGAATATGTTCCATCAGTCCTTCAACGTCGATATCAGGGTTCTCAATCAATGCCAGACAACCCGTGATGATTTCGGTCAGGTTATGTGGTGGAATATTGGTCGCCATACCAACCGCGATACCAGAAGAACCGTTGACCAGTAAGGCAGGTACTTTAGTGGGTAAAACCACTGGGATATGCTCGGTGCCATCATAGTTAGGCGCGAAATCAACGGTTTCCTTTTCAAGGTCAGCCAGTAATTCCTGAGAGATTTTCGACATACGGATTTCGGTGTAACGCATCGCAGCAGCGGAGTCGCCATCAACCGAGCCAAAGTTACCCTGGCCGTCGATAAGCATATAACGCAAAGAGAAAGGCTGTGCCATACGAACGATAGTATCGTATACCGCGGTGTCGCCATGGGGATGGTATTTACCGATGACATCGCCGACAATACGCGCCGATTTCTTATAAGGTTTATTCCAATCGTTGCGCAATTCGTTCATTGCAAACAATACCCGACGATGCACCGGTTTCAAACCGTCTCGCACATCTGGTAACGCTCGACCAACGATAACGCTCATCGCATAATCAAGATAGGAGGTTTTTAATTCGTCTTCAATATTAACTGGGACAATTTGCTTAGCCAAATCAGTCATAAGTGGTTTTGTTCCCTACATTATTCGAAATGTGTATTTTACAAAGTAGCAAGAATGGTTCTAATGGTGCTTTTGCTTTTATAATTTTTGACGCCGAATTTTATCACAATATACGCCACTTGGTAGCTTTAAATGGCATTAAATGGCGTTTAAACGAATTATTCTGACAATTGCGGTTTAAGGGGTTTTTATCGCGTGTGTTATCGGCCAAATATGCTTTATAATTGGCAGATAATTTACTATAACAATGAGTCACCATGTCGCAACTGAATCAGCAACACCCGACAAACGACACCAGCGGTCAAAATGTCGACCCGTTAGAAATCAAGAAATTTGGCGACCTCGCCTCTCGTTGGTGGGACTTTGAAGGCGAGTTCAAACCCTTACATGATTTAAACCCGCTGCGGCTAGACTATATCAGCAACAAAGTTGCTACCACCAATGGCTTATTCGAACTCAACGTACTGGATGTGGGCTGTGGTGGCGGTATATTGGCCGAAAGCATGGCGCGTAAAGGTGCTACCGTTAAAGGCATTGATCTGGCACCAGAGCCACTGGCTGTGGCCAAACTGCACAGTTTAGAAACCGGTGTCACCCTTGATTACGAAAAAGTCGCGGTAGAGGTGTTGGCCCAAAGAACCCCCGCGTTATATGATGTCGTTACCTGTATGGAAATGCTTGAACATGTGCCCGACCCGGCTTCTGTGGTTAAAGCGTGTTCTGAGCTGGTCAAAGAAGATGGTCATGTATTTTTCTCCACCTTAAACAAAAACTTTAAATCTTGGTTGTTTGCCATTGTTGGTGCTGAAAAGGTATTGAAGATGGTCCCTGATGGCACCCATGACCATAATAAGTTTATCAAACCTTCGGCGCTGATTGGTTGGGCCGAAGCCAATGGTCTTAAGGTGCGTGATATCATCGGCCTGCACTACAACCCCATCACTGGCCAATATAAACTCGGTGATGGCGTTGATGTTAACTATATGATTCATTGTGTAAAGGTTTAAGTAATGACATTCAGTTCAGTATTATTTGATTTAGACGGCACCATCCTTGATACCGCCGACGATTTGGGCGCAGCGCTGAACTTTGTGCTGGCAAAACATGGCAAAACAGCAGTTTCAGCCGATTGTTATACCCCAGAGGCATCAAATGGCTCCAAAGGTTTGTTGAAACTGGGTTTTGGTGAGGCGTTTATTGGTTATGACTTTGAAGTGTTAAAGGCTGAGCTATTACAATATTACTGCGCCAACATCGCGGTACACACCGACTTTTTTGCTGGTGTCACCGACGCGTTGAATCATCTTAATCAAAACAATATTCCTTGGGGCATTGTCACCAATAAACCTGCTTTTTTAACCGAACCACTATTAACCCACTACCCCGAATTCGCCCATTGCCGCACTGTGGTCAGTGGCGATACCTTAAAGGTGGCCAAACCTTCTCCTGAACCGTTGCTATATGGTTTAAACGAAATGGATGCTTCATTCGCGCAGGGCTGTCCTGCATCAGGCTGCTTATACGTCGGTGATGCGCTACGAGATATTGAAGCCGGACGCAATGCTGGCATGAAAACCGCTGCCGCTTTATATGGTTATATTGCCGATGGTGATGATGTCGACAGTTGGGGCGCTGATTATCACTTTGATTCGTTGCTGGAGTTGGTAGAGTTGATGTAAAAGAGGGGGATTTGCTGATCATGCCAAAATGTTCGTCACTTTTTTGATCTAGATCATCTACAGACCTGTCAAATTTTTGAGCATTGACTACAATCTATTTAATGTAAATGCGTCCAAGACTGTATCCAGTTTTGACACAATCTGATTTGTCTGTGGAGAAAAAAGACATGAATTCTTTAAATAATATCCTTGTTGTCATTGACCCAAATGATGAGGCACAAAATGCATTGGCACGCGCAGTGGTATTGGCAAAAGCCTCAGGTGCAAGTGTCACCGCATTTCTATCCATCTATGATTTTTCCTATGAAATGACCACCATGTTATCCATTGCAGAACGCGATGCGATGCGTAAAGCCGTGGTCGAAGACCGAGAGCTGTGGATTAAAGATATCATCAGCGAAAACTTCTCTGATGGCATTGATATCTTCGTCAATGTACTGTGGCATAATCGACCGTTCGAGGCCATTATAGAAACGGTGATCAAACAAGATTACGACCTAGTGGTCAAAGGTACTCATACTCATGACACCTTAAAGTCGATTATTTTCACCCCAACCGACTGGCATTTACTGCGAAAATGCCCCTGCCCGGTACTTTTGGTCAAAGAAATGGAATGGGCTAAAGACGGCAGAATTCTTGCTGCGGTACACACAGGCAGCGATGCAGGCCACCACAAAGCCTTAAATGACAAAATCATTCAAGAGTCTTTTTACCTTGCCAACCTTGTCAGTGCTCAGGTACATATGGTCAACTCCTTCCCCGGCACGCCCGTCAATATCGCCATAGAAATCCCCGAGTTTGACCCGACAGAATATAACACCGTGGTAAAACAGCATCATGAAGAAGCCATGAACGAACTGGCCAATCAATACGATATTAGCAAAGACAGAATTCATATCGACGAAGGTTTGCCAGAAGACGTGATCCCCGAAGTATCCAGCGCCATCGACGCCGAATTATTGGTGATTGGCACTATCGGTCGCACCGGGTTTTCAGCGGCTATTATCGGCAACACCGCTGAACATGTATTAGACCGAATCAATTCTGATGTGCTGGCGATTAAACCGGATGGTTATGTCAGCCCTTTAGCTGAGGTGTAAATCTGTTTAGGAAACTTTCTATGGAATGACGTAGGGTGGGCACGCTTTTAATGCCCAGGCGTGACACACCAGCCAATGGTAGGCCTTGGACAAAGCAATATTCCAGACTACCATGAATATTCGAATATTATTTAATTATGAACTCTTAAGAATGTTTATTTGAGTCAGGCGGAAACCCTCCGCCTACGCGCCAGAACCCCACCAGCAGCGTCATCACCACCACAAACATAATGCTATCTGCCAGTGGGAAAGCCCACCAGATAGCCTCTATGCCATGAAGCTTTGGCAGTATTAAAATCAATGGCAACAACAACAAATACATTTTTGCCGATGACAAAAATATCGCCCACTTCGCCCGCCCCATCGCTTGAAACAACGCCACTGAAATGGTACCAACCCCGGCCAGCGGAAAACCGATATACAGGATGCTGGCAATCTGTGCGCCTTGATGAACCAGCGCCATATTGTCGCTAAACAGGCCCATCACCTGGGCTGGCAATAACAACATAATCGCGGCGATAACAGACAAATAAACAGTCGCTACGATGATGCCCACCATCAGCGTTTTTTTCACTCGCTCAATCAAACCAGCACCAAAATTAAACGCCATAATGGTTTGAGCGGCATTGCTGATGGCAATGAGCGGCATGATAATAAAGATATTGACCCGCCCCAATACCCCATAGGCACCAATTAGAATGGCCAAATCCGCATCAGCGCCGTTTACCCCTGAGCTGTTGGCCAGCGCAAAGTTGACCAACGCAATGATCATGGCAGCACCTAAATAAGAAAAAAATACCGGACTGCCTAATGCCACAATGTCGCGAATCAATGCTGGCTGCCAGTTTAAGCTGGGTTTGGGAAAGTTGAGTTTGGTTTGCCCACCAACGAAAAAACGCAATCCAATCACCAGCCCTAACGCAATAGACAACAATGTCGCCCATGCCGCCCCTTGTACGCCCCAGCCAAACCCGGCGATAAACAAGGCATCAAGCGCCGTATTGGTCACAGCACAAATCAAAATCACACTGAACAAGCCACCCATTTTACCTTCGGCCCGTAACAAGTCATTGATTAACGACGATAACAACATTAATACACAACCCAACACCAGCGGCACCAAATATGCTTCGGCATAGGGCCACAGTGTTTCATTCATGCCCATAACACCGAATAGGCCCGCCATGTTGGGCAATATGATGGCTGGCAATAATACCGCCATACAGAGCATTGAAGACATGGCACTGGCCACCACCAGGTTGGCCTTGCTGAATTGCTCTGCGCCAAAACAACGGCTGACAATCGCACTGGTACCATTGCTGACCATCGCCGCCAGCGCAAATATAATCATTTGAATAGGAAAAACAATCGACACCCCAGCCATCGCCGCCGGGCCAATGTATTGGGCAATAAAGTAAGTATCAACGAGGTTATAAAGGCCATTAATCAACATTCCCAGGGTCATGGGTAAAGCGTATTTGGCAAACAGCGGACCAATATCGCCAGTGCCGAGGATATCCACTTTATTGTTGGGGGTTGCTTGTTTTTCTGATGTTGTCGCTGGGTTGTCAACGCTAGGTTGGGTCACGATGTTCATTCCTTATCCTCTATGGCTATTTCCATAGTCAAAAAAGGCAGCTAAGAGCTGCCTTTTTGTTCTAACCCAAGATACCCAATTATGAAGTGGTTTTGGCCAACTTAGCAGTCTCGTTTTCCATCTTCTTCTGAATATACAGCGTCTGTAAAATCTGCATGATGTTATTAATCACCCAGTAAAGTACCAGACCCGACGGGAAAACCACAAACAACACCGAGAAAAACACTGGCATCCAAGTCAATACTTTTTGCTGCATCGGATCTGTTGATGGTGTTGGGGTGAGTTTTTGCATCACAAACATACTCACACCATACAATACCGGCAATAAGAAATACGGGTCTTTTGACGATAAATCGGTGATCCAGAAGATAAATTCAGCGTGACGCAATTCAACACTTTCCATCAACATCCAGTACAACGCCAAGAAGATAGGCATTTGCAATAACAGCGGCAAACAACCACTGACCGGATTAACCTTTTCCTTTTTGTACAGCTCCATCATCGCAGGACCCATTTTTGCTTTGTCGTCACCAAAACGCTCTTTAAGCTGTTCGATTTTTGGCTGTAAGGCACGCATTCGCACCCCAGAGATAATTTGTTTTTTGGTCAGCGGATACAACAAAGACTTAACAATAATGGTGATCAGAATAATCGCAAAACCCCAGTTACCCACTAAACCATGCAAAAAGTTCATCAAGGTAAACAGTACCTTGCTGATAAACCATAACGGACCATAATCCACCGTTAATCCCAAAGAATCTGATAATACTTGTAGCGTTTCCTGATTTTTTGGTCCTACATATAAAACTGTTTCAATGGTTTGGCTCTGACCCGGTTGAATATCCACCTCAGGGCCTTTGAAACCGATGATGGCACTACCATCAGAAGCGGCTTTACTATAAATCATATTTTGCTGAGCCGCAGTGGGGACCCAAGCAGCAACAAAATAGTGTTGTTGCATTGCTACCCAACCACCTTTGGTGGTTTTCGACAGATTACGTTCCATCATGTCGTCTAAATCATATTTTTCATAAACTTCTTCAGTGGTGGAATACGTTGCTTGATTATACGCATTCATCATCATGGTGCTTTCAGGCTCAGGAATGATTTTTTTCAGCTGGGCAAAGGTTTGTACAGATTTAATCTCAGTGCTGTTATTGGCCACAATATAATCAACCGCAATATCATATTCATTGGGTTTGATGGTGAACACCTTAGTGACCTTTAACCCCTGTGCATTCACCCAAGTCATCGGCACGGTTACGCCCGCTTCGCCCTGGGTCACGGTATAATCTTGTTGCTCAGCGGCATACTGTGGACGCCCTTGACGGCTGCCATCTGGACCATCACGGCCAATCAGACCACTTTGCGCTTTATGTTGTTTAGATAACAACGCCACCAAAGGGGCTTCGCCCTGCTCTACCGGAAATCCGAGCAAATCGCCACCGATAACATCGCCACCTTTAGTGTCGATAATCAGCGATAACACATTGGTTTTAACCGTGATATAACGATTGGCTTCGGTCACCAGTGCAGGCGTATCATTGCCCGCCGAGGCTGGAATATCAGCAGAAGCAGCAGAGCGATTACCGCCAACTTCATCAAAAGATTGGCTGGTAGCGGCTGGTGTCACCACCGCTTTGGGGTGATAATCCTCTTGCCACTGTTGGAATAACAAAAAGCTGACCAGCATTAAAGCGATGAAAATAAACGTGCGTTGCGATTCCATAACTATATTTGTTCTCTTTATATCTCATTACGGGTTTAGTGGATACAGGTGGCAAACCACCTGTGCACAGAAAGAGGATTTTCTCACCAGCCTAATTAGATAACTATCGGGCCACATTCGGACAAAAGCCGAGGCGGAAAAAAGATGCGATACTCTATTCATTTATCAAGGCTGTGTCAATGTTTATCCTTGGTTTGGCCTGCTTTGCGTAGGGTGCGCAATGCGCACCGTTAATGTGGATTT
>JBLGCB010000103.1:0-17442 GCA_047617105.1 Phenylobacterium sp.
GATAGAGACTATATTTTTAGTGTTCGACATAAATTTGAAAAAGGAGATATATGAGCGTCATGTCCTGCTACAGGGTGAAACACAAGGCCTTGTAAAGTCGCTCTATCTTTTATCTGGAACACTGATGTTATTGATGTAATTAGATATCCACTAATGACAAAAAAAACATCGACTCCAACAACCCCCCCGCTTACTATTTCAAATCCAATATGAAATAGAATCACTGACAATACAGCTAAAGCCCTCAGACCATCGATTTCTGGTCGATATTCAATTCTCATTTACTACCCTCTTAATTTCTAATTATTTACTTAGCACAATTGCGCCATTATAACCTGTCACCCTGTGTCAGGATAGTTGTCATCACTAAATATCAGCAATTCTCGCTACAATAAAAGGCAACTACGGCTTGTTTCTCACGTACACTATTTAAATTCTATTTTTGATCGCAAAAAAGTGATAGTAGACACGGGTAATTTACCTCAGACAGGTGTGCTTTTACAGAAGTTAAATGCGTGGGGCTATGTTTCCTACAGTTTGATTTAGTCAATTGTCGACGAGTGTGTTAATGACTTACTGCAAAATAAACATAACTTAAAATATGATGAAGCCTTTTCCAGCGTTGTTACGCTGGTCGATGAGGCTTCAGGCGGCATCAGCGGTTCTCAGTCTCCCCGACACAGCCGGGGGCAATAAGTACCACCTAATCGACAGATGATCTCAAGGATAACAAACGGTTAAACTCCCCAGCCCGGTAAAGCTGATATCCACGGCTTGGTTCAGCGGCAGACTGATACAATCAGTGATCCCGCCAGTCGCCACCAACTGACCCGGCTCAACGACAATATGATACGCCAACACCAGTTTTAAAAAATCGGTCAAAGCCGTTTGATAACCCCCAATCAGGTTATCAGAACACCCTTGGGCCAGACTATTTTGTTGCTGCTTAATCTGCACAGCAATTTTACCCTGTTTATTGAGTTGCTCAGTGAATTGCTCAAGACTGCAACCCTGCCCTATGGCCAAATGTCCGGTGCCACACAGGTCTGCAACCAAAGGCAGCATACCGACGGCTTTAAAGTCATCAATCCGGCTCCAAGGCATTTCAAGGGAAGGATAAACCGCATCAAAATAGTATAACGGGTCTGCCTCAATCCTTTGACTGTCCAGCGCATCAATTTTATCGTTGATTCTAAAGGTTAACTCAGCCTCTCCTCTGGGGGCTTGGGCGTCCAAATAGGCAGGGATATCATCCGACACTGAGAAAATCGGCCCCAAATAACCACTTTTACAATTAAAATTGGTTTGGGTTTTGGGGTTGGTTCCGCCCAATTTCCAGCCCAGCACCTTTTTGCCCAATATATCCATCACTGATTTTTGAATGGCATAAGCTTGTTGCTCACTGTCTGGCAAATAAGCCCGGTCAAAATTAGCACCAGGGCCTGCATTAAGCCTTAATCCGGCAAAATAATCCACTTTGTTGGTAAATGATGATGTTTTCATGATGCTCTTATTTATATATCTCAAATTCACTGGCAACGGTATAGTTTGATAAACCTTCAATGGCGGCAAACCCCATCGCAACAATGGCTTCCTCAGAACTGCCACCGATATGGGTGGTGACAAACGTTTTCGGGTGGGCAATAAAATCAAGGTCTGTCGGCGGTTCAATTTCTAAAACATCTACACCAGCAGCTGCCATTTTATCGCTGTTCAGGGCAGCCAATAATGCCGCTTCATCAACAATTCCGCCACGGGCGCTATTAATCAAATATGACCCAGTTTTCATCTGTGCAAATTGTGCAGCACCCAGCATATGATGGGTTTCGGCATTACCCGGTACATGTACGCTGATAATATCGGCTTGTTGCAACAATTCGTTGAACCCGACAAAATCAACACCAACCTCAGCACATTCGGCAGATTTATCCACCTTGTCAAACACCTTAACATCACAACCAAATGCTTTGGCCAGGCGGCCAACCTTGCTGCCGACATGGCCAAAACCCACGATGCCAAAGGTTAAAGAAGACAATTGCTTGCCGGTCACCTGCTTCCATTGCATTTTTTCAGCACGCTGATTAGATTCAGTCGTGTTGCGAACGATGGTCAATGCCATATTTAACGTCAACTCTGCCACCGATGTGGCATTCACACCCGGCGTCCAGCCCAGCTTCACCTGATGCTTGTCCAGGGCGTCAAAATCCAGCTTGTCCAGCCCTACGCCATATTTGCCAATAAATTTAAGCTTGGGCAAACGGTCAAGAATATCATTGTTGATATATTCCAGCGCAATCACAGCCCCATCGCAGTCAGATAAAAATTCAACCAAGGTATCGCCGTTCAAAGACAAACCTTCGTCATTAAATTTAACGTTTGAAAATTTGCTCAGCAACTCACTGCGCAATAAGGGGTTTCTAGAAAACGATCGCGAGCATACACCAATTTTATCATTTGTATTCATTTCATCTCCATCAACTAAGGCATTGGGCTAAACGTTGGCTTCGGGTGTCCAGTATTGTGGTTCCAGCTGTTGGCCAGCAGCCTCTCTGGCTTTAAGCAGCAGCTCTACCATATTAAAGTCTTCTTCATGACTTATTTTTACCGCATGTGCCGGATTGATTGGCATCAACAAGCGATTTACCCCAAGGTATCCACTTTCGTTTTTAGCGTAATGGGCCATAAACGCTTTTGCATCCCAAATAGTGACTGCCCAGTTTAATATTTTCACCTCAGGGTTTTGTTGCGTAGGTGCCAGTGGTGCATCGCTATCGATATTCACCGCCTGCTCATTACAAAAAGTCTGCATTTGCGTTTTATCACAAGTGATCAAAGTATCGCAGTCAGATTGACGAAACAGTTCAAGCGCACTACGTATATCACCCGGTGTGACCAACGGGCATACCGGACTTATCATCACCAGCGTATCTGGTTGTACTTTACGGATAAACTCTTGGGTAAAATCATCACCGCTGGCAGTATCACTGGCATTCACCGGATCTCTGTCATGTACCAGAACCCCATGGTGTCGCCCTAGTGCCGCCAAATCTGCTGAATCGGTATTGACATAAATTTCGTCAAATATTCCGGCCTCAAGGGCACATTCAATAGCATAACTCATCAGCGGTTTACCATTGAGATAACGCAGGTTCTTTGCTTTAACCCGTTTACTGCCGGCCCGGGCCGGGATTTGCACACAAACTTTGCCTAAATCTCTCATAATGCTTGCTCATAACGTCTGTTGTTAAAGAAATCGTGAATGCAGTCATTGACTTGGTCATTGCATTGCAGCGTCGTTTTATACATATCGCCAATACCCCGGGTCAAGATCACTTTAATGTCTTTGCCCTGGTTCTTTTTATCCTTACGCAATGCGCCAAAGATTAAATCGACATCAATGTCAGGCAGCTCAGTGCCGGTAAAAGATTTTGCCAAGCTTAAACGGATACGATTACGCAATTCCTTTGGAATTAACCCCAGCTCAACTGAAATTAAATTGGCCAAATCCATACCATAAGCCACCGCAATACCATGAGGCACGGCATTTTGCGTCGCCGCTTCAATGGCATGACCAAATGAATGGCCATAGTTAAATATGGCACGAGGCCCCTGATCAAATTCATCCACTTCAATCATCGCCTTTTTGATTTCAAGACTGCGGGCAATAAAGCGGCGTAAAACCGTATCGTCAACCAACGCCTGGTCACCAAACGCTTCAACCATTTGTAAATCGGCTTCACTGGTTACTAGATAGTAATGCAGCATTTCCCCCAGACCCGAGCGTTTTTCGCTTTGTGGCAGAGTCGTTAAAAAAACGGTATCGACAAAAATGGATTGTGGTGGAAAAAAACTGCCCAGCTGGTTTTTGTAACGACCAAAGTTAATTGATGTTTTACTGCCGATACAACTGTCACATTGGGTCAACAATGTTGTCGGGAAAAACAACCAGTTTGTACCACGGAATAAAATGGAGGCGATAAAGGATGTGATATCCTGGGTCACGCCGCCACCGATGGCAATCAGGCGGTTGGCCCGGGTGAAATTATTTTCAATCAGAGTCTCAATAAACTCGCTCAACTGGGCAAAGCTTTTGGTCGCTTCATTGGCTTCAATCATAATATGATGGCGTGTTTCCAACCACTGTGCCAAAGCCGGATAGAGCCGACAAACCGTTTGATCGACAATGATGGTGTCACCATCCTGATGATTGCGTGCCAGAGTGTCGATAAAATTATCGACAAATTCCAACTCATAGGTATGGCGATAAGATTTGATTTGCATCTGCTTGAATAACTCGTTAGACAATTGAAAATCCTCCGTCAATGACAATATTTTGCCCGGTTAAGTATGTATTATCAGCGCCGGCCAAAAATGCTACAGTCTTGGCTATTTCTTCAGGCTGCGCGCACCTTTGCATAGGTACTTGTTGTTGTAAATTATCCAGTTCTGCCGGGCTTAACGACTTGCGGGTCAAATCCGTCAAAACGAAACCTGGTGACACACTGTTCACCAGAATATTATCTGGCCCCAACTCTGCTGCCAACGCACGGGTAAGTCCCAGTAACGCCGTTTTGGTGCCGCTATATAAGGTTCGATGAGGTTTAGAGATAACACTCCAAATCGAGGCGATATTAACAATATGCCCGCCTTTGTGACGTTTCATGATTGGGGTAACAGTGCGGCAAGTACGGTAAACAGAGGTATAATTAACGCTGATAATCTTGTCCAATTCACTGTCGGTGACGGTATCGATTGGTTTGATGATATTGATACCAGCACAATTGATACAAACATCCAACCGTGGCAGCGCCTGCAAATATTGCCAAAACGCCTCGCTGGACGATGCATCAGCAAAATCAACTGCAATATAATGAACGTGCTCACCACTGTGTTGATTCAGCTTTTGTATTTGCGCAGCATTGGTCCCAGTGAGGATCAGCTGATAACCCAAAGCGGCAAACTCATCGGCAATCGCCTTACCGATGCCCCGGGTAGCTCCGGTGATCAGCGCGACTTTACCAGTAGCTAAGTTTTCATCCATATTTTAATGTCTTTCGTTAAATTGATGATCATTCTGATTAGAGCGCAGCCACACCGAACGGAACCTACACACCCGATGAAGTGCGGCAACACAAGGCTGTTTTAAGCAAAAGTCATTAAACAGAGTATTCGGCTTTACCAATGACCAAGTCAACAACCGTTGTTAACCACATCATATGAATACCTTCGACGATATTATAGGCACGACTATCAACCCAAAAATTAATGTCACCCAATTGTCGCAAGTCATTGTCGGCTGTTTTGCCAGTAAAAGTCACGACCTTCATGCCACGTGATTTGGCATATTTAGCCGCTTCAACCACACTCGGGCTGGTGCCACTGACACTGGTCAATACCACAACATCGCCATCATCACCATAAAACTCAACGGCTTTGGCCATCCAATGATCATAACCATAATCGTTGGCAAAACAGGTGATAAGGTCTGCTTCGTTAAAAGTGACGCCACGAACACCAGCTTGCTTGGTAAAGTCGACTGCACCATGGGCTGAAATCGCCGCACTGGCACCATTACCAGTCAGCATCATTTTGTTGCCACTCGCTTTTATCGTCAGTGCCAATTCCTTAAAAGCAACCAACTGGCTATAAACTTCATCATTAAAAGCCAGTTTTTTGTACTCGTCAAAATATTCATTTAAAAAAAGTGTATCGTTCATGTTGTTTCCTGTGGCAGTTTTACCAGCATCAATGGTCACTGTGTTTCAATCAAATTATGGTTCACAATGACCGGTAATTATTACATAGCTTTCATCGTAGTTGATAGTCTACTGCATTTATCCGAATTGTCAGCAATTGTATTAGAAAGATTCATAACCGCTGCTGATAAAATGCTGTACATCACCTTTTGGGACCTGATCAAGTTGTGTATTGGGCGTCAGATTCACCAGCTGACCGCCGTGGCGTTGAATGTATTTAGAGCATTGGCTGAAGGCATCTTCAATCACTGCCGTATTAGGTGGGTACCAAGGCCTTCCATCCCGGTAATTATCAATAAAGTGATTACTTTCACCTGTGACTCTGCCGTCAGTCAGCTCTGAGCTGTGCTGAAAAGCAAATGAATGGTCGACGCCGTATAAGAAGATATTGCGTATGCCCATCAAATACGCCAGCTGAATGGCCGCCACCACCACACAATCTCCGGGGTGCAGGTAACCCCTTTGTTTAAGGTCTGCAAATGAAAATGCCTTGAGACAAGATAGGGGCACGTAATAACCCTGCTCATGGGATTGCGCTAACGCCAGATCACCTGAAAAAACCGGGCTGTCGGCTTGGCGATGAATATCATCGCCAAAATCAGCCATCATCTGATTATCAACAATCACTGTATAATCCGGCCGAAAAGTCGTTTGCGGGTAACACAGGTGAAAACGATTACAGGCAAAAGTCACTGCATCATTCAGTTTAGGTAACAGGTCAATATCAACACTGGGACCATTGCCGATGATCACCGCACAGCGACCTGAATGGCGCTGATGAAACGCCTGAGCTTTTCGCCGCAGCTGCGTAGTCAGATATAAATGCTTGTAAAGGGCGGCAAATTCAACGGCCCGGTTGACAGCAGAAACTAGTGAACCCATTTAGCCATTAACACCTAAGCGTTCACGCATATAACTGCCATCTTGCACCCGTTCACACCAAGATCGGTTTTTTAGATACCACTGCACTGTTTTTCGCATACCTGAGGTAAAGGTTTCCTCTGGTCGCCAGCCCAATTCACGCTCGATTTTACTCGCGTCAATAGCGTAACGAACATCGTGTCCTGGACGATCTTTAACGAAAGTGACCAGTTCACGATAAGCACTTATGCCATTAGGTTTTGTTGGTGCGTATTCCTCTAACAAATCACAAATAGCATAAACAACATCGATATTGGCCTTTTCATTAAAACCACCAATATTATAGGTTTCCCCCAGTTTTCCTTCGCTGGCCACCTTGTACAAGGCCCGCGAGTGGTCTTGTACATAAAGCCAATCCCTGATTTGCTGACCATTGCCGTAAACAGGCAAAGGCTTGCCTTCTAAAGCATTCAGAATAACAAGAGGAACCAGCTTTTCAGGGAAATGGTATGGACCATAATTATTAGAACAATTAGTAATGACAACAGGCAGGCCGTAGGTGCGGCTCCACGCTCTGACTAAATGATCTGAAGAGGCTTTGCTTGCAGAATAGGGCGAACTTGGTTCATAAGGCGTATCCTCAGTAAACAGCCCCGTTTCTCCCAAGTCACCATAAACTTCGTCTGTTGATATATGATGAAAACGAAACTGCGCTTTGTCACTGTCAGCGAGTTTAAGCCAATAAGTCCGTGCAATTTCTAATAAAGTAAAAGTGCCAACAATATTGGTCTGGATAAAGTCGGCAGGTCCATCAATTGAACGATCGACATGACTTTCGGCAGCAAGATGCATCACGAGATCGGGTTTGAAATCATCAAAGACTGCGGCTACCCCTGGCTGATCGCAGATATCCAACTGGTTAAACTGCAATCGTTCAGAATCTAAAACAGACGACAGACTCTCCAGGTTTCCAGCATATGTCAGCTTATCTATAATGCACACTTTGTGCTCAGTTTCAGTGATCAGATAGCGAACCAATGCAGAACCAATAAAACCCGCGCCACCCGTGACAATTATGTTCATGAAATATCTACTCGTCGTTATTTATGTTAAACCTAAGCTGATTGACCATAGAGGCGATCATCAAAATTTGCTCAGTATGCTTGAGTTCTTGTTCTGTATTGCCAATCGCTTGTTCAAATGCAGTAAACATGGCCACAAAGTGATCATCTTCGGCGACAGCAAAGTTTTCGGTTTTTCCGTTGCGAATCACTTTAATGGTAGTTTTCAACGTACTTGGTTTGGCAAATGCGCGTTCGACAGTGATTTGCCCCTGGCTTCCCCAGATATGTATGTCGTTGCTGTAATCACGCCCCATACCCCATTGTGCGTGAGCCGTGACACCATTTTTCATCAGGGCAAACGCAGCACCATCTGTATCGACTTCATAACCATCAGCACTTTGAATATGACCAGTAAACCGGGTTAACTCCCCAGCTGCCATCGAATGAATTAAAGACAAGGGATAAACGCCCGCATCCAACAGAGCGCCTCCACCTAATACCGCGTTATAACGAATGTTATCAGAGTCAATATGAGGAAAGCCGAAACGCGCTGTAATGCTTTTAACATCGCCAATTACTTTATCTGCACACAAGGCCGATAGCTGAGCGTATTGCGCGTGGTGCAAATACATAAAGCACTCAGCCAACAACAAGCCGTTGTCTTTGGCCAACTGACATAATTGCTTCGCTTGAGCCAACGAAGTCACCAGGCTTTTTTCACAGAACACATGTTTGTTATGTTCCAACGCCTTTTTTATCTGACCAAAATGCAAACCAACCGGGGTGGCGATATAAATAATATCTACACTATCATCAGCATACACAGCATCTTCTTCCAACCAATGATTGATTTGATACTGTTGTGCAATGTCTTTGGTTTTGTCAGAATCGCGAGAATAACAACCAACCAACTCAAGTTGCTGACATTTGACCAGTGCTGGTAACGTACTGCGAAGGGCATGATTACCCAAACCTATAACCGCAATTCTCATCATGACCGAATTCCTATAGGTGGGAAATGATACCGCGAATATGTGGGTTAACCCACGAATTCACCTTGATCAGTGCTTTGAGTTGGAACAGACTAACCCATCTGAAAGTGCTTGGTAGTTCAGGTAATTCGATACTGTCATCCACTTCGACCAACATGCCTTTATTGCGCTTTAAATGAAGGCGACCGCCATCTTCAGACATCCATTGGTTAAACAATACCTTGGCACCAAATGTTTCAGGCGCTTCAAAAAACTCAGCAAAATGCGGCTTACGTCCACCATGTGCTTTCTTAAGATTACTGAATGTCGCCTGTAATGCTGGGCTTATTTGTACCAAGTCAGGGTTACCCGGCTCAGCTTTGGCATCAACCAGGTAATGAGGAACACCGTCAAATCGTTTTCTCAATATACCCAGTAATCCACCATTATAGCCGATTTGGGTTAAAATGGGTTGATCCCAACCACCGGCCACTTCACGGCCCTCACTGTGTCCTATACGAACACCCTGAACCTGAAAAAAATCTTTGGAATCATGGCGGATATAACCAGTTTCTTCACAAAAGTGCCATCCTTTGCATTCCTTTAAAGGGATATCAGTGATTGTCATGGTGCATTTTTCTTTTTGATCTAAGTACCACTGTTTTACTTCTTCAATTGAACCAAACGCAGACCAGTCCTTTAAACATTCGACTTGAGTCTCCAGTCTCAACAAGTCAATGTCAAAACCTCCGGCAACTAGGTCACTTTTGTAATTTTCAACCACATGCGCAAATTCTACATTATTAGACATTTTCTAAGGCTACCTTTATATTTAGACACACCCTGTTGGTGTCTTCAATCGTCATGTTATTGTGAAAGGGTAAGCGTAATACTCTGCGAGCATACTCTTCGGTGAGCGGTAAACTATCAGGCTCATAGCCCATTGACAAACCAACCGGAGAAGAATGCAAAGGCACATAACCAATGTACGCGTGAATATCATTGGCGACCAAGTGTTTACGAACAGACTCGCACTGTTCGAAAGACTCAAACACAACAAAAAAGGCATGATAGTTTATCTCGACATTGGCAGCGGCCAGTGGAAAATCAATGCCATGAATGCTTTTCAGCGGTGCCAATTGGGTTTTGTAAGTTTGGTAAATATCACAACGATAATCGATATTGTCGTCTAGGCTTTCAAGCTGTGCCAATAAAAATGCCGCTTGCAATTCAGTTGGATAGAAACTGCCACCGACTTCTACCCAGGTATATTTGTCAACCACACCTTGTAATACGGCAGCGCGATTAGTACCCCGCTCCCAAATGTAAGTGGCACGTTCAGCCAAGTCCGGATCATTGATCACCAATGCGCCAGATAAACCAGCATGGATATTCTTGGTCTCATGAAAGGAGAAACAACCAAGACGCCCTATACTGCCCATTTTCTTACCATCAAGAGATGTACCCAATGCCTGAGCGGCATCTTCGACCAAAGAGAGGTTATACTTGTCACATAAAGCGGAAAACATCTCGATCTCGCAAGGCAACCCGGCGTAATGCACTGGTACTAGCGCCCGCGTGTTCTCATTGATTAACCCCTCAACGACAACCGGGTCCATCATCATTGTCTTGGGATCAACATCGGCAAATCGCAATGTATAACCAGCCCTAGCAAAAGCTGATGCTGTACTCGAAAATGTGTAGGAAGGAAGAATCACTTCATCGAACTCATTCTCCTTTAACAATAATGCCGCTATTTCTAATGCTGAGGTGCAACTGTCAGTCAAAAGAACACTGGGGGCATTAAGATACGCTGCCAACCAGTCCTGACATTTACGGGTAAATGGTCCGTTGCCCTGAAAATGTTTATTTTCAAACACTTGTTCAATATAGCCCAGTTCATTTCCGGTGATATAGGGTTCATTAAAACGAATGACCTTTTTAGTATTATTCACACTGCCTCACTAATTGTTTGTTTCTGATTGATCACTGCTGCCACTTCAGTAACCACGGCTTAATACAAAGATTCCGGCTATGATAAGCCCGGTGCCTGCAAGTTTAAAGACATTTAACCCTTCGTCAAATAATACCGCAGAGCCAAACATAACGATAACAAATGCCAAGCTCATAAAAGGATAGGCATAACTCAGTGAAAATTTAGTCATTGCCGCCATCCAAAAAAGAGAGGCTATAAGCGCGGCAAAAAAACCACTAAATACGAAAGGATCTAGTAGTATTAATTTTATTAAAGCAAAGCCTTTATCAAGCCAGTGGACCGGTAATTCAGGTTGCTGATTCATGCGCCATTTGAGCACCAACTGACCATAAACAGTAAAGAGAATACACCCGGCAATATATAAAAAACCCATGATTAAATATCTCTAGTTGAATGATTAAACTCTTTCGCTGGCACACCAATGTAAGTTTTATTGCCCAGCAAATTATCCACCACCACAGCCCCAGCGCCAATAATCACATCAGAAGAAACAAAAACATTGTCTTTAATGACCACCCCCACACCAACAAAACATCTTGCATCGACATCGACAAAGCCGGCCATAGTAACACCAGGCCCGAGAAAACCAGACTGGCCAATTTTTGAATCATGAGCAATGACAGCCCCGGCATTAATGACCACATTGTCAGCGACGTTAACGCCAGTATCAATAACAACACCAGGGAAAATAAGCACACCGTCACCAATATGAACCCCATCTGCTATCACCACTGATTTGTGGATGATAGATGCCAGAGGTATCCGATCTTTCAACTTATTACAAAAACCGTCACGAACACCCATATGGTGATAACCAATAGCGATAAAAATTTGATCAAAAACACTCGCTTCAAAATCTAGAAAAATGTCTGTGGTCGTTCCAAGCACCCGGACACCATGAAGCTCAGTGTTTTTTTCGGCAAAATCATCATAAAAACCAATAACCTCAAATTGCTCTTCAGACAGGACTTGCAAGGCTAGTCTGCCTAGATCACCGGAACCAATGATTGCTAATTTTATTTTATTCACTACTATCCTCTAAATCTGCATTGAGCACTAAGCTTATGGGTAAAGTTTTCATCCATACGGCCGCAGTCATCTCATTTGCCGACATATTACCCTTGATTCGGCTTATAAAGTCTTTGATCAGCAGGAAGATAAAACTCCGCTAAATCCGATGGCATTCTGACATTCCAGCCCATTAATTTTTTTGCATTGTCCGAAAAATCATTCTCTCTATTTTGCTTAACAAGCATTTTAGCGAAATCGAATCGTTGCCTCATAAATGAGCGACAACAGTTTATCGTTAGGGAGTGACGTTCTTTATCGCTATTGTTAAACCCGGCTGCATGTACCAGCCTGCCATTAAAAACAATGAGATCTCCTGCCTTACAAACACCGCGCTGAGCAGTTTCATAAAAAGCTTCGTCCTCAGCAATCTGTTCGCTTTTATGGCTCCCCTCTAAATAGTAAGTTGCACCATTTTCCAGCGTAAAATCATCTAAAGCAAAGATCACCCCAACATTCGTACTGTAACTATCAATAAACCTTGGACTATCGACATGCACTCTACTGCCATAGTTTTTGTTGCCAGGGTTGAGCGAAGACGATTGGTATGCATAAATAATAAAAGTTTCCCCTAAAATCTTTGAAACTATTTGGTTCATCTTAGGGTTGTCCAACAGCTTAGCCATTGCAGAACCTCTAAACATGCAGTTGTGCACCATGCCTTTGTCAAAGGCATCAGGGAAGTTAACCGCATCATTATCTATAGCATCTTTGAGTTCTTTTCTTAAGGCCTGTACTTCTCTTGCATTAATAACATCAGGCACTACCGTAATGCCCTTATTATCAAAATCTTCTAGTAAATGGTTCATTGGCATTATTTCTCAAAAATAAATCTTAAATATTTAAAAAAGCGTTGCGATGCAGGTTGCATCATTTGCAAATATTCCTTGATGTCATCAATATTCAATTTACTATCTGAGTTTAATATACCGCCCTGACCTAAGAACCAGTCACACTCAACGGTTACTTTTGAAAAACCGAGACTTTTAGCATAAGCTTCTACTTCTGCAACATCAAAACCTTTATTAATGGTTTTTTCCGGCTCTGCGTCTTCCAATGCGTCCTTACTGATACCAAATTCTTCCTCATAATATTCACCATTATGCAACATGCCCTTGATTTCTCGGGAAATAGCATGCGGCAATTTTTTTTCGGCGGGCTTGTTCGATTCAATTTCTTGCAACATAAATGAAAAAGCACGGTTAGGATTCAGATCAGAATAGAATATTCCGCCATCCTTAAGCACTCTGTACGCTTCTTTTACCACGAGTTTATAATCTACCAAGTGGTCAAGAAAAGAATAGGCTGTTACCAAATCAAAAGTAGCGTCTGGATGCCCTGTTTCTTCAGCAACCGATTTTTTCAGGAATATATTGCCGCTGGATGTATCGATTTGCTTCATCATGTCTTCGGTTATGTCGACACCATGCACTTCATCAGCAATGTCTTTAACTAGCGAAATGATAAAGCCGGTGCCACAGCCCAAATCGAGCACTTTAGGTGGAGACTCCAGTGCCATAACATCAACCAGGTCTTTCAGAATGCGTTTAACCTTACTCTGATTTTCTGGCCTAAAGTGTGGGCTTTTATTATATTCGCCAGAATTTGCAAGTTTTGAATGTACTTCAATATTCGCATTAAGGGTCTTGTCGATAGTTGGGTTAGCTTTCAAGTGTGTTGCCTCCGCAATAAATGTTTTTAATGATAGAAGTCGGTCTTCTTTTGACTTCAGAAAATACTCTAGACAGGTAGATACCAATGATACCCATAGAAAAAATAATTAAGCTGCCCATTAAATAGATAGAAGCAACTATTGATGTCCAACCTTCGGAGTCGACCCCGAAAATAAATTTATTTGCGATCAAATACAAGACAATACCTACAGAGATCAAACTGGAAATCGTGCCAAGATAGAAGATATATATCAAAGGCTTAGTGCTAAATGCGGTAATTGCATTAACCGCCATTAGAATTTTTCTTTTAGTTGAATAAGTTGAAAAACCGTCAGATATTTTCTCTACAGGTAAAGTTATGCGTTTGAATCCGACATCGACCCAAATACCAGGAATAAATAACTCACTTTCGTTATATCTCAACAAAGCTTTAATATAATTTCGCTTCATCAGGCGAGAAATTAATTCATTCTCTGGAATCTTGGCAAAAGAGAAGAAATTAAAAGCTTTATAAAATATTTTGCTGAATCTTGATTTTATAGACACAGCCTCACTGTCGGTCGGTTGCACTCCATATACAACATCAATACTCTGATCTGAATGTATTTTTTTCCAAAACAAGGCTAAATTTTCAGGTGCTTCTTCCAAGTCACAATCAATCAAAAAAACCAACTCTCCCTGGGTAGCGGCAAACCCAACCATCATTGCCCTATGATGACCGTGGTTTTTTGATAACTCAACGACTTTAACCTTATCATCGCGTTGAGAAATCTCTACTGCACTCTCAAGCGAATTATCCGGCGACCCATCATCAACAAAAACCAATTCATAACTATCGGTAAGCAACTTAGCCGTTTCTGTTATCCGCTGATAAAAATCTTGTATATATCTATCTGATTGGTACAGCGTAGTGACAATTGATAACTTCATCCTATTTAAGCCTTATTCTTTACAATGTATTTTGATGATTCATTACCCATATTCAGTAACAAGTCAACAATACTGACATTTGGCATGAATACTTTACTCTTTTGCTTATAGTCAGGGTAGCCATCATAAGCAAACCATTCTAGCCCCGTATTATTGCGAACAAAAAGCTCAGGTTCGATATAACACTTTGCCGCGGGTCCGGAAACGTAAATATCACAATCAGTTTGCCTGCATATTTCGATCAACCTCTCCTGCCGATCTTCTGGCAGTGTGAAGCTTTCTGCCATGAGGATCTGGGTATCGACGCCTAAAAGCCGGCAGATAGTTGTAATAAACAAATAGTTTATTTCGCTGATCAGCTCCAAGCGGCCAGCTTCCTGATACAAATCGCCTATTATATCTGCATATTGTTCAAAGGCGTCACAATTTAAATAATTCTGTGAGATCGTTTTCCAATGTTTGCTTGCCCATCGGCTATCCGACACCCTTGTTTGGTTAATTGGCTGCTTAAGTGATATTTTTCTAACAGGAATTGTTAACCACTGAGGCTGCCCGCCAATGATAACTTGGTTTCTGTTGATCCAAGCATTTTTTGAGTATTGAACTATATCGTAAAGAACAAAAACATCGACACTGTTTATCATGTCGAAATAACCCTTCCAGGGAATGTAGTTTGATTGAAGAACAGCTGCTTTTTTCATCATATCAGTTGGCCATTAACTAATCTGTCTAGATAGTTACCATAATCTGTTTTTGCCAATTGAAGCGCCTTGTTCTTTAAGGTTTCGGTGCCTATCCAGCCGTAAGTAAATGCAATTTCTTCAAGACAAGCTACCTTGAGCCCTTGGCGGTGTTCAATCGTCTGTATGAACTGTGACGCTTCCATTAAGCTGTTGTGGGTTCCCGTATCAAGCCATGCAAAACCACGTCCTAATAATCTTACATCCAAGTAATCATCTGATAGATATGCATTATTTACAGAGGTAATTTCTAGCTCTCCTCTAGCTGAAGGTTTAACGTTTTTTGCTTTACTGATGACGCTGTTGTCGTAAAAATACAACCCCGTGGCCGCATAAGAACTCTTAGGTTGTTTCGGCTTTTCTTCTAAAGACATGACATTAAAATCATCATCGAATTCGACCACACCGAAACGCTCGGGATCTTTGACATAGTACCCAAAAATAGTCGCCCCGCCCTCAGTCTCAATTTTTTTTACCGCCTGTTCGAGTAAAGTGGTAAATCCTTGTCCATAAAATAGATTGTCGCCCAAAACTAGGGCAACATTATCTTGTCCAATAAATTCTTCTCCAATGATAAATGCTTCGGCAAGACCATTGGGGTTGTCTTGTACTTCATATGTTAACTTTATCCCATATTCACTTCCATCGCCCAACAAGGTTACAAACTGACCTTGATCATGCGGCGTAGTAATAATGAGGATATCACGTATACCTGCAAGCATCAAAACACTTAAAGGGTAATAGATCATAGGTTTATCATAAACTGGCAATAATTGCTTTGATACTGCCTGTGTTATTGGATGTAAACGCGTCCCACTTCCACCAGCTAATACAATACCTTTCATTTTATTTTACCCTTGTTATTTATTCTATTTAAGGATGAACCTAAATATTTTAAACTTGTCACTTTTTACTTAAATCTTTGAGCGAAAAACAAACCACTATCTAAAAAGAGGATCTGCCTAATAGCTATGGTTATCAAAATAGGCAGACATACAACAATCGGAGGGTCAAGCTCAGCTCGGCCCAAACAAAACTAAATTTATTCATCAATCTATTCTAATTCGAATACAAATTGTATTCGATCAAAACGACGCTCTAATCAAACTAATCAAACTAATCAAACTAATCAAACTAATCAAACTAATCAAACTAATCAAACTAATCAAACTAATCAAACTAATCAAACTAATCAAACTAATCAAACTAATCAATTTTCGGGCAAAGATATAGCAGTTAAATAAAATAGTCAACGTTTAAATAATTTGGATTGACAAGCATTAATGACTGCTGCCTCTGATAACCCTATCCAGCGTTATTTTGATTAATTATTTCTTTACGTGCCACCCTAAGTAAACAACCTAGATCTCTGACGGAAGATATCCAGACCCAATTAAAACCCATATATGCTTATCGACATTGCCTTGAAAACAGGCCTCTATCTATTAGTGCCTTGTTCTCAAATGATTTCAACTCGAACAATATATCGGTCATCATTAAGGCTCTAGCCCAGGGCGGGGTCACGCATTTTTGGTATATAACACAGTATAATGAAAATATTTTTAACTTTAGTGGAGTTTAACGATCAGATCAGTATCAAAAATTCACATCGAATAATCATAACGACCTTGTTTCAAGACATTGAAAATATTAAAGATCACAGAGTAGACGCAAATAAAGATTATGAATTAGCGGATATTGTTTTCTTGACAATAGCAGCCGTACTTTGTGGGGCAAAGGGCTGGAAGGACATTAATATCTTTGGGATAGCTCAACTCGATTGGTTAAGAGAATATCGAGATTTTAGTCATGGTATTCCCACTAGGCATTCCATACGACGCATTATTAGAGGGATCAAGGCTGACAGCCTCGTTTCAAGCTTCATTAATTTCTCAAATACAGTGAGAACAAAAGAAGGTAAAGAGCATATTAGCTTTGATGGTAAAGTCGTTTGTGGCTATAAACATGGTGATATTGATGCATTGCAGTTAATGACAGCAATGGTTGTCGATAATGGTCTAATCATTTTCCAAAAAGAAACCTCAACAAAAACGAATGAAATACCTGTTATGCAAGCAATGTTAGCAAGTATGGATATTAAAAATGCCGATATTACCGCCGATGCAATGCATTGCCAAACTCAAACCTCAGAGTTAATACGTCAAGGCAAAGGTGACTACGTACTTCAGGTCAAAAAGAATCAAGGTAACTTATTAAAGGAAATCAAGGCTTATTTCCATAAGACGTACCGTGACTCACCTAAGCGATTAAAAGATAATCATTTTGAAGAGTTAGATCTGTCATTCCGCACTCAAATAATCATTATCAGTACTTACTTCTAATAGATTGATATTAATCAATAAATATATTTATTTGAATTGTT
>JBLGCB010000104.1:0-17341 GCA_047617105.1 Phenylobacterium sp.
TGGCTTCGTTCATTGCGACTACCACTGAGCCACAGAGGGCGCAGAGGCAACGCAGAGGAAGAAAAAAGCATTTTGATGGTCCGACACTTCGGTTTGTTACCCTAAATGACGGTATATGGTCAGAGCCAATTATTGATTGAAAAAATTCGAAGGAGTATTTTATGTATTTAGTTAATTCGGGCCATAAGCGCCTAAAAATGTTGCTGGTAGCATCAAGCTTGCTGTCAGCCATGAGTATCACCACGGTTCAGGCCGCAGGCCAACCGTCAGACTGGCAGCCGGTATCGAGTGAAAAATTGATCTCTTTACCTGCCAACTATATTAGTCAAACCATCGAAAGTGATTTTTTGTCTTCACCATTGGCGGCGCAAATTGATGCCTTAGATGAAAGCATGAATGAAACGGTTACCTCCATGCATGATATTAAAGCGGCCATTGAGGGTAAAAGCGGTGATGAAGAGGTGGAATTGCAGCATCAGTTTTTGCAGGCCAAATCGGATTATCTTGATTTGATGGCGCAGAAACAAATCCTCGACCAACAAGCGATGGATACCCGGCGCAAGATTTATGAAAAGGTGCTGGTTAAAGTCAACAAAGCCAATGTTAACGCCAATAGTCGTGAAGTGATTGAGCTAAAACAATCGCAAAAAAATGCCCGTAAACGAATGGAAAGCGCCAAAGCACTGGTAGACAACGCCTTACTTGAAGCGGGTGGCAGTGCGACCGAATACAACAATGAATATGCCAAAAACGTGTCAAAACTCGAAGCGTTAAAGTCGGCAATCAACGTGCATAAAGCCAATGCGTCACCGGCCATTGATGGTCAGCGAGTGAGTAAATCGGATTATGTGCGCCATCTATTAACCAGCCTTAACGGCGAACAGGCGATATTTGACCAAGAAAAACTGATGCTCAGTTATATGGCCAAGCTGGTGGCGATGGATGCGCAAACCCTCGAACATCAATTGTTGGCATCGTCAGAACAAGATAGCAACGAAAAAGCCAAACGTGAACGCACCAGTTTGTCGGGCACCACTGATTTGTTTATTTCCCAGTAACAACAGTATTGAAAAGGTTTAGGAGAACAACATGAAAATTTCACTTTTAGCAGGATTTATTGTCGGTGGTTTAGCTTTAGTATTCACCGGGCAAAGCGCCTTGGCAGCCAATATTCACAGCATTGAAAGCCTTGAGCGTGAACGCGCTTCGCTGATTAGCATGATGGTAGATGAGCAATATGATGCCAATACCCGTCATCAGCATATCAAACGTTTTTACCGTCGTCTGACCGATATTGAACGTATGGTGTTGCGAGATGAACGTTTAGTGGGCAATAACGATGCCACGGTGAAGCGGGCTTTTAGTAACTATGATTTGACCTTTTTGGTTCATGCTAGCGCCGAAGCGAAACGTGATATTACCGACCACTGGTTAGAGCAAGCGGGATTGTCTGCGGCAACGTTGATGTCAAGCAAAGCAGGTAGAAGATAATGAACGCCGTGGCGCTGTTCACCCGGCCACCGCTGGCACAGGGGTTATTGAAAACCCTCGGTTATGGCCTTGGCGCTTTGGTGATTTTGATGGCTTTTGCGGTCTATATGACCCAAACAGAGCTGAGCGTAATCTTGGCTTGGTTAGAGCAAGTTTTTAGCATCAGCTTTGTGATTATTTATCTGGCGCTGATGGGGTTGGGCATTTTGGCTTGTATTCGTTTGGACTGTGAAAAGCAGCAGGCGTACTGGTATGAAGTGGGGCAACAGGCTTCTGGTGGCGTGGCGACATTGGCACTGACCTATACCTTATTGGGGTTGAGCATGGGCATTGGTTCGTTGTCGGGGCAAGAAATCACCCCAGACAGCATTCAAGGCATTATTCAGGGCCTAACCGAACATTTTTCAACGGCATTTATGACCACCGTGGTCGGATTGCCTTCGGCGAACGCTTTGCGTGCTTTTGTGTCGATTCGTCGGGTTAAATTGCAAATTACTTGGAGAGAAAACGGATGAAAACTTTACTTTTTATCGGCCTTATTACAGGCTCGGCGATTTATCTGGCGGCCAGTCAATCATCAATGGTGGGTGAATGGTTACAACAGCAATCACCAGCGCATCAAATGGCCAAAATCAGCTTATCACTCAGCGATAAAGTTGAGCAACAAATGGCAGACTTTAAAGCCCAGGTGGTGGCTGAGCGACAAAATGAAGTGAACTTATTGCAAGATAAACTCAGTGCCATGGCGCAGCAAATTGAACAGCTTGAAAGACAACAAGTGGTGCCTGCTGAGGTTCAAGCCCAGGTTCAGGCTCAGGTTCAAGCTCAAGTGCCAGTTCAGGCAAAACAGAGCGTGGTTGAAGTGATCGCACTTAATGATTATTCTGCCGACGGTTCTAGCCAGTATTCGAATAACACCGTGGCCGCAGTGCACTATCAGCCAGTGGCCAGCGCACCGGTTGAAACCTCTGCTGAGCCGTTAATGAGCAATTTACAGCGTCGTAAAGCGTTGCAAAACTTGTCGCAGCGTATGGCGCTAAAAGCGTTGAGTGCGGGCCGTTAAAGAGATTGTTAGACCTAGGAGTGCAGGTTATGAACCATCATATCGGCAACTTACATGCAATTATTCCAACGCCTAACGTGGTTAAATACAATCGCGGTGAGTGGTTAATGCGCGTGTTTTCGGGGGCGACGCTGCTATTGGTGATGACATCTATTGCCTTATTTTGCCTTTACAGTTGGTACTTTTTGCAACTGGCCGAAACCCTTGAACCGATGACCAAAGACCCTGCATTGGTCGAACCCGCACCGCAACCACAAGACACGCCGCCATTAGCCATGAGCCAATTGACGCTGCCAGAACCGCCTGCGATGCCAGTGGCTGCCGTGGCTAAACCGCAAGCGGTGGCTAAATTGCCAGTTCAGCCAGTGATGAAAGCAAAACCCATTGTTCAAGTAAAAATAGCCCAGAAGATCCGACCTCAAACCAAACTTGTAACGAAACCAGCAAAGCAGCCTGAGTCACAACCACTGACACCGACCATTGATGTATCACAAGACAGCATTGAGGTGACCAATGCAGAGCCATTATTGCAGCAAGTTGAGGCGGGTAACGGGCCAGTGATAGAAATCGCTTGGCCTAAAGGTTTTGCTAAAAGAAAACGTTTGTACAATATGCTGGTCAATTGTCAGGGGGTTCAGTTGGGCATATTGGCCGATGATACCGTGCATCCGATCACAGCCAATAAGGGTTTATATAGTCGATTGGTGCGGGTGGTTAGTGGGGTGATGTTGCCGCAAGAACATCGTGAATACCAGTCATCTCGTTTTCAGGGCACGCCAGTGCGGTTATTTCCAAGAGCACTAGATGGGCGTTTAATGGCTGGTCTGCGCCAGTTATCAACTCAGCTTGCGATGCCTTTTCAAACATTAAGCTCGGTGCGCGGATTATATGTGATGCAGGGTAAACGTTTGTATATTCAAGATTTAATCATGGATGGGCAGATGATACCTGGCCAAGTATTACTGGCCGATGGTTGTCGATAGCCTGCTATAATATTGAGATAACCTTTGGCTGCTTTCGCGGCAATACAAAGCTCCTACAATACCTCCCACAACACCTCACAAAAACCTCAAAAAAAATGTCCTAACCTTTGCATAACCCAAACTAAGACCAACTAACCATGATAAAGAAGGTTTGAATGCGTTTGCTGTTATTGACATTTTGGCTACTGATGATGGGACAAGCCCAAGCGGCTGACCAGCCTAATCTGCTGATTATGGGTGACGATGGCGATCATGAAGGCATTGCCCGCGATAGCCGGGTATTTGCCCGGGTGCTCGACGCCTTATCTAACCAGCTGCAAGACATTGGTTTTGATGTATTTGACGAAACCGCGCTAGTGTTAGCCCACCCGCAATCATTACCACAACAGCAAACCCGACGTAACGACGGCGATATTATTGATATTGCTCGGGCGATACAACATCCGCCGATAGATATTGTGGTGTTGTTTTCTATTTATGCCAGTGCTAATCGCCAGGGCAGTTTGACCAAAGTGCGGATTCGTATTGCCGGGCGTTTGCTCAATGTGAGAACCGGACAACGGTTAGGTAACTTTGAAGTGGTTAGCCCTGAACGTTATCACCCCGGTGCATCTTGTGAACGCGAATGCCTGCTTGAAACCATCGGCGACCACAGCAAAGCGTTGGCGTCAAACCTTGGCAGCGAACTGGCACAAAAACTCAACTGGCTGGCGGGCGGACACAGTGACGGCAGTGAGTTATTAAGCGCCTTCACCCTAGTTTTTGATAACTTTTCACCGGACGATATGGCGGCGATAGAAGAATACTTGGTGGTGTTCTCGGGTTATCACAGCCATCGACCAATTTATAACTCAATGACCAGAGCAGAGTTGTGGTATCAGACTCGAATTCATGCGGCCAAACTGAGCCGTAACCTGCATAAAATGTTGGCCCAATTGGCATTGCGCGGCATTGTGCAATTTTCTGGCAATACCTACACGGTACAAAAAATCATCCTAGCAAACGCAGCCTTAAAGGTGAGCACATGAACAGAACATCCATATTGATGACAATCACCCTGTTGGCGATAAGCCTGTATTTAGCAACAGTTAAGGCTCAAGCATCCACGGCAGCGAGTGCGCCCCAAAGCACCGGAGGATGGCAGATTGTGGTGGTGCCTAATCCGGCGGCCGAGATTAAAGCCGAGTATAAAGAGGCGTTTAAACGGGTTAGAGGCATTTTGTCATCGTCATTACAAAATGCGGGTTACAACGTATTTAGCGCCAGCCAGCTTGGTTTGACCGACTGCCTTAATGAACCCTGTCCAACCCTGACAGAATATCAACTGCTGCAACAGGCCAGAAAAACCAACAGCCAAACTAATGGCAAGATTAACCTGTTACTGATATATGACGTGGTGATCAGCAAAAAAACGGCGGGTTGGCATATTCGTGTACCGGCTTACACCCTTGAACTAGACAGTGGCAAACAAGCCGATCACTGGACTGGGTCACAACGTGATTTTAGTGATAGAACGGTGAATCGTTCTTTTGGTGATTCTGCGCGTCGATGCCTGGGCAGTTGTTTTGCCAACTGGCTGGCACAAAGTGCGGCCAGCATTACCAGAGATGCTGGCCATGGTGTGATAGTGCAATTAAATGAAAGAACTAGACAGATAGACTATCAATTAATCGTTAGCGACTTTGCCCTAGGCGAGATGCCGCAGATTGAACAACTATTGCGTCAAAACATAAGCGAACTAACATTCTCTTTGGATCGGGATCACCGTTCGCAATTGCTCCATCAGTTGGCGAATAAACATTATCGTTATCGTTCTGCGCATTTGGCAGGTGTTTTAACGGGGCAATTACAACAGCTATTAACCACCGCTGAGGTGGCGGGTAAGGTCAGTTATCAGCGTGATAATAGAGTGTTTACCATCAGCCGTGAGGGAATGCCTTATTTGGTTGACTATATTGTGGTGTTATTTTTATTGAGTTCGCTGGTTTACGCTTTATTGGCGGGCTGGCGTTTTAAGCTTAACCAGATGCGGATCACCCGGTTGATTGATGCGGGTCAGATTGAGCATGGCATTGATTACGTCAATCGGATGATGACCTTGGGCTGGCCAAAAAAGCGCGGTTGGCTTGAGCAACTTTGCCATTGGCAAAATGCATTAAAGGCGATACAACAAGGTTGTGATAACGCGCAAACGCTGGCAGGTAATGGTCAATATTCGTTGGCGTGTGCTGAGCTTCAGGCAGTGGTGAATTGTCATGGTGATAGCGAAGCGGCTAACCAGTTATTGGCAAAATTGCAGGATTGGCAAAAAGGGTTGGTGTTATTTAACCAGGCATCACGTGCGCTGGTGGATGATCCGACCGGGGCGGTGGCACATTTGACTGAAGCGAAGGCGCTTAATCCGATGCTGACGGCAAAAATTACCGACTTGCAGGCTGATGCCGACAAAGCCGTTGAGCAGCGTTATTGGATTAATAGAGTACAAGCGGCAGATGAGCAGGCCCGGCAACTGATGGTGACGGGCCAGTCGAATCAGGCATATCAGGCATATCAGGTTTTGTTGTTGCTTGACCAGACCATGGCTGAACTGGGGGATATCTCATCCGACATGGCTGATGGTGGGCAAAAAGCGCCATTACAGGTGAAGTTACAGGTGAAGTTGAAGGCGAAGTTGAAGGCGAAGTTAAAGGTGAAGTTACGGGCAACTAGGCAAACCGTGATTGGTCAAATGGCCGCTTTAGAGGGTTGTGTGTTGGGGTCGGGGGCATTGGAGAACGTCTACTTTTATAGTGGTCAGAACCTAGTGATTGGTCGCAATGTGGGTTTGGGTGACGGGGCATCAATGGTGTTGCCTTACAAGCGTTTGTCTCGTGGTGGTAAACAAAACCTATTGAGCCGTCGTGGTAATCAGCTGGTGGTGATGGATACTGGTAGCAGCAATGGTAGCTGGCTTAATGGTCAGGCGTTGATACCGGGCATCGCGCAGAAGTTGAATGATGGTGCGGTGTTATCGATGGGGGGTCAACGTTTGCCTGAGCAGTTAGGATTATGCCAATTGAAAATGACCATACCGGCAAAATCACCCCAAGCGGTGATCATCAAAACTCAACAAAGCCTGACACCGTGGCAAGACCGCAATACTTTGCAGGCGGGTTGGTCGACCATGGACAGTGACAGCCAAAAAACCTGGGTATTGCCTGGTGAGGGCATAACGATAGGCATTGATGGCATGGGCAGGCTTGATTTAGGTTGTGTTAAGGGTTCTGGGGCGGTGGCAGTGTTACGTTTTGCTGGTGGTTTGAAGATTGCGCCTTGTGAGGGTCATTGCAGTGCAGTGAAAGTGGCTGGGGTAGACATTATTGATGAAGTGCCGCTAGTGGCCGGGGTTGAAATAAGTCTGAATTCGTTGGTCATGGCGTTTTTATAGGATTGGGCGGAGGGAATTTAGGGGCCAGAAATATAACGCTGTATCAGCAAAGAAATATCATAACGGCAAAAACGCGCGGCGGCTAACCACTTTTTGGCGGGAATATCGCTAACACCTTGTTCGTAATTGATCCACGTACGTATACTCACCTCAATATAACGGGCGATTTGTGCCTGAGTTTTGCCACTTTCTTTCCTCATGGCAATTAACGATTCATCTATACGCATAACACAATACTAGCCCAAAATTAAAAGTAGTCACTGTAATAATATTCAGTTGTTTATGTAAGATACTCAATCTTTATATACATAGTAACAGCTCTGTGGCCAAAAAGGTATAATTGAATGATCACCTGTGGGTGTGTGGCCAAAAAGGTGCAATAAATTGATCATCGGAGGATCCTCGTAACTACAGATCATGATAAAAATTACAATGATAATTCAAAAAAAGTGAAAATATGAAGATTTTTGCAATATCTAACTTGTTTAATGGACGCAAAACTGCTGTAACCTTATTGGTAAAACCTGACAGAGAATAGTTAATATGACCGAATCATTCAGCCAAAGCTCCAAATCACCGACGTTATTAGCCACAAACTGCGACGACCCATTAGAGGCCGATCACGATAGTCCTGAAGATGATAAATCACCGAAATTGTCAATAATAGCAGGGCCAACCAATGCAAAAGTGGTGAAATACTTAAGTGAAGTGCGTTACGACCAAAACCTGTCGATGCGTCAATTGGGCGATTTACTCAATACTCAACACACATTTATCAGTAAGTTTGAAAAAAAGGGGCGTCGCATGGATGTGGGCGAGTTTGTCTGTTATTGCCGAGCGTTGGAGAAAAATCCGGTTTTTGTATTGAAAGAAATTATGGCGTTGTAGCTGGGGTTGTTATCGGCGTTGCTGCCGTGTTTTGGTGAAACTTGAAAATAAGCGCGACTGTTACCGACTTTTTCATTGAATGGTTGGTGATGCGCATCCTAAGTTTATTTAAAGTATAATCTTGCCCTTGTAGAGTGTTGTCATTAGAGCAAACCACTTGCAGCGCAGATAATATGAGAACAACCAATGATAGACGTAGCAGCGGCGATAATAGAAAAACAGGGTCCCGATGGCACCTTAGTGCTGGCAGCCAGAAGAAAAGCCGGCGCACATATGGCCGGTTTTTGGGAGTTTCCAGGCGGCAAAATCGAAGCGAATGAAACCGCGCAACAATGCCTAGTCAGAGAGTTGGCCGAAGAATTGACCATCACCGCATCGGTGGGAGAAATGATTGGCCAGAGCATCCACCATTACGACACGGTATCGGTCAGATTGCTGGCTTATCGGGCTGTACAGGTGGCGGGTGAAATCGAATTGATTGACCATGATAAACTCATCTGGTTGGCCCCCGAAGCACTCGACCAGCTCAACTGGGCAGCTGCCGATATCCCCTTAGTGAAAAGCTACCAGCTTCGTCACCATACCGCCAATTATTACCAAGCCAACGCGCAAACCTACTTTGATGAAAGAATTGCCGATGAAACGACAGTTACGCCATCACCGCTGGAGGCCAACCGTGATGCATTTTTGCAGCAGCTTAACGCTGGTGATCATATCTTAGATTTGGGTTGTGGTTCTGGTCGCGATAGCTTGGCATTTTTGCAGGCGGGTTATACCGTCACCGCCATTGATGGCTGCGCAGAACTGGCAGAATTGGCCGCAAAGCGAATTGGCCAACCAGTAACAGTCATCAGCTTTGAAGGGTTAAACGACAAGCAGCTTTATGATGGCATTTGGGCGTGTGCCAGCCTATTGCATTGCGACAAAGGCCAAATCACATTGGTGCTTGGTAATGTCATCAACGCCTTAAAACCCGGTGGCAGCGCTTATTTATCGTTTAAATGGGGTGATGACGAAACCGTTGACGACAAAGGGCGGTTTTTTAACAACTATACCGACATGAGTCTGCGTGAATTGCTGGGCCAATTTGATGATATCAGCATCAATAGACTGTGGGATGAAAGCCAACTTTTGCGGGGGGCGCCACAGCGATGGGTGAATGTGTTGATTGGTAAAAGTGGGGGTGGCACCTCGCTGTAACGACTGCCCGGCATAAATTTCCGGGTAACTTTTGGCGTAGGGTGCTTTCGCGTAGCGAAATGCGAGGTACGAGCAGCACTGCGCACCATGAACCATTCGCCATCGTCCAGCCACATTCCATGAACCATGAACCATGAACCATCGTCCAACCACATTCCAAGTTGGTCTAAGACTGCTTGTTCTATGGTGCGCAATGCTCCTCGTAACCTCGGACCTGCTACGCACGGGCTCGGCGATTGTTCCCGACATCGCCCTACCTGCCATCATCCCTGTGGCTGACCCTACGTTGATATTTTCGGATTTTGACAATGGATGAGGCTTTTGCGACACCCTCCTACTAGGCAAATGGCAATTGTTACCCTAAATCACGCGACATGGTCAGAGCCTAAAAAATATAACCTTACAATCGATGATAAAACTAGTATCAAAATAGATTGTAAGTATTGAGTTAGATCATCAGCTAGGCTACTATTAAATTTAATCAATGAAGAGGCGAATATTATGCAAAGCGAATCCAAGGGGATGTAGTTGATCAAATTAACGATTAAAAGCTGCTATGTGCGGCTTTTTTTATGGGTGAGATACGCACTCCTTAATTAGATAAATAAACAGCCACTACCACTAATTTCAAAAACTTTTCAACGAATTGACGTACCATGGTGTTCAAATATATCCCGATAGCACATCCAAATTAACCCTCCCCAGTCTGCACCTTAAAAAATCGTTTCCCCCGTAACTCAACCCCTCGATACTTAAATATACGTTGCAGCATAAGCCAGTTTGGTAAAGATTCCAAAGGCAATCCGGCCAATTGTTTTTGCAACCGTTTTTCGAATGCCAACTGTTTAGTGTACTCGTCATCGGCGGGGTTTAAAAAGGCTGATTTGTTATAAAGTGGTTGGTAGGGGTAGTCATCGCCATAAATAAAAAAATCGATATCGAGGTCGTGTAAACGAATTTTAATTCGTTCAGTGAGCAGCGGCAGGGCTTTGGTGGCAAAGTCGTCATACTTAAGCAGTGTGACTTTACCCGAGCGAATGTGCACCTTGATTAAGTCGATAGCATCCAAATCGCCGTATAACTGAGTGGCGCAGCCAACATAAGCCCTGATGGCAGGTGGCATTTGGTTTAACAGCGCTTTGGCGAATATATAAGAATGGTTATCCCCATGTTGTTGGTTTAGTTGGCCCCCGCCCTTATAGAAAACAGTTTGATTGGAAACGCTTTGATTTGAATCGAAATGTTGGCAGGCTTGTTCACAGGCCAGCGCAATGGTTTGTGGTGCGCCGACTGAGAATAACAAGTCTTTGGCCGCTGATATGCAATCGTTGTAAGAAGCAAACAGCGCTTTAATGTCTCTTTGCAACCGAGCAGGCATGTGTGATTTGGCTTTGCGCTTTTCGAACAGACTGAGGGCAAAATAGACCAATATATCGTTGCGTCTTTGCTGTTGTGCCTGAGCAAACGGTGTTGATTCTAAAGTAGTGTTTTGTGAGATGTTGTTTTCAGAGCTATTGTTTTCGAAGCTATTATTTTCAAAAGAGCTGTTAAGCAGTTCAAAGGCTTTTTTATGACTGCCAATAATGGCCCGCAGTTGGTCGCTTTGTTCAAATTCATCATTGGCGGGGATACGACCAAACATCAGACAGTGTTGCCAAAAATCGTTGAATAGCTCTGTGTGCTTGTCGTATAGCGATTGGCGGACGGCTTTGGTGGTGGCAGGTTTTGTTGGCCGAATGGTATATTGCTGCCACTGGTTTTTTAGTGCCTCGTGACTTTGGTATTGACGAGTAAGGTAAAATTCTGTTTCGAGCTGTTTGTCTTTAAACAGCGCAAAAATCCCCTGACCCATGGCAACCGCATGAATATTCAAATGGCGCTCAAGGTAGGCGCGTATTTCGGCCTGCGCATAGTACTTTTGAAAAGTTTGCCGTTGGGTGATCACACCATCTTTATAGGGCGTGAACTGCGCGATTTTGCTGTCACTTACCACCATCACCGATACCATTAATAACCGAGTGGCACACTGCCAAGCATTAAGCAGGGTTTGCTGGCGTTCTTGCTGGTCTTCAATCACGTTGAGCACAAAACCAAGGTTGACGATATCGCTGATTTGTCGCTCACCATTGGGGTTGTGCACTGGATCCCAACTAAACACATCCAACCCATGAGCTTCGAGTTCACGTACATCGTCACCTTTGCCACAGCCGTAATCGAGAATGCTGTATTGCCCATTCAGCAAATTATGACGAGCGAGTTTTTGCAAAGGTGCCGAGAGTCGATTGCGATCAATCGCGGTTAAATGCCGCTGTATGGTGACTTGTTGTTTTGATGACAGTGTGGTCGGTAGAGAGGTTGATCGCGCGGTTGATAGTGTGGTTAATAGTGCTGGTGGCTCTGGTTGGCTAATTTGTTCGAGGGGTTGTAGCCTGCCTGTTTGGTCGAGTTGGTAACCCTTGCGCGCAATGAGCTTTTGCCATGGTTGTTTAAAGCCAATAGTTTTGCTGTTTTTGTACAGTTCAATGGCTTCGCCTTCTTTGGTGGTGGCAATAAAGGTGTTGATGTGTGGGTAGTCGGGCAGAACAAAGGTTTCTTTGCGGTGCAAAATTGGCGGATTTTTGCCTGAGTCGTAATTGGCCACTCGGCTGGTTTGGGCATCCAAATCAATGGTGATGCTTTGATTCAGGCAAGGGTAGGCGTAGCTGTCGAACTCGGGATAGTGTAGTAACGTGACTTTGCAATCGCGTTTGTACAGTTTTAGCACATTCCATGGCGCGGTGATGTGTAGTGCCGCGATGGTGCTGTTGACCCATGATATTAGCGCCAATGGCAGGGCTTGCTCAACCGCTGATTGATGCAGGTAAATTGCACCGGGCAGGTGTTTGCCGTGGGTGATGGTTTTAATGTGTTGGCGGTATTGGGCGAAGTTCATTGATGAATTTTAGCATAAGATTTTTGTTGGCGAGGCGGAGGTTTTGAAAATTTTTATAGGCACTGTAGGAGGCGCATTTATGTTTTTGTATGGTTGTATAAACGTGCGTGTTGCTGAATCGTGTAAAATGATAATATTCCCCAATAACTAAAGCTCTTGTTTAATCAAGAGCGACGATTGACAAGCCGGATAGTGCTTTAAATAAGCGTTTTGGCCAAAATAGAAGCAGTCGGTTGGTAAAATTAGCAGAATCGTTTTTTGTACTGGATTTAAGCTGATGTAATCATTACAGTGTCAGACGGCTGGTAATTATAACGACACTGAAAAACAGATTTATCCATAGAGTTTGGCCGACTGGGGTGGTTGTTTATTGGTGCAAAAAAGAATAATACTTATGACAAATGCATTAAGTTTTCGAGATACATTATCTGTCCTTTCTAAATCGTCCTCCTACGCTGTTTCTACTGAAAGTGATACAAGTACCCTGAGTGGGCTGGCAAAGGTAAAAAGCTATTTATATATAAAGACTGATATAGAGCAAGATTTTAAAGATATATTAATTGGATTAGCTTCGTCAGAAACACAGTTCATTTTTCTTTGTGGTAGTAGCGGCGATGGTAAATCTGAAATATTGACTCGCTATAGTAGTAAGGTTGTCTATAAATCCGTAGTAGATTTTCACCTTGATGCTACACATAGTTTTAAGCCAGATACGAATGCCATTACAACGCTTAATGAGCGCTTTCATGAATCAAAATTATCTAACCGACCATTAGTCGTTGGTATTAACCTCGGAATGATGGCTAACTATGCCAGAGGTGGTGCTGATGAGCATCAAGAGATTCGTGACGCAATGCAAGCTCATTTAGAGGGCTGTAAGCCCGCCGTTGATTATGTATTTTTGAATTTTGAAGATAAGAAGTATGCAAAGTTTGAATTTAGTGGCCATATAGCGAAATCACCATTTGCCAAAAAGCTCATGCAAAAATTGACAGCTAAAGAATATCTAAATGAAATCAACCCATTTTGGCAAGCCGTAAATACGTCGGTAGAGTTAAATCAAGATGCAAAGTTTATTGCAAACTTTAGGCTCTTGGCGATGGATGCTGTGCAGGATGTCATTATTGAGGCGCTAATGAAAGCACGCTTGATTAAAGATCAATTCATGACAGCTCGCGCTCTATTGGATTTTATTTATCATTTGCTAACTGGGCCAGGGTATTTGTACGATAACTTGTTTTCTGGTGCTGATAATGAGTTGGCGCGAAGTATTGCGGAGTTTGACCCCGTGGCCAATAGGACTCGTAAGTTAGATGAGTTTATTTTGCATTTGAAATTAGGACAGCCAGATTCCGAATTCAATTGTTTTAACCTTGCTTTAAATGAGTTAGGTGTTGAAGGTATTAACTCGTCTACTTCTTATATTCGATTGTTTTTTCTTTTCAGAAAAGTTGTTTTTGCTAATGATTACCATAAAGGTTTTGCAAAAGAATTTGATGATAAATTATTGGAAGAGTTTGCTATGGTGCATCAAGCTCAGCAATACCTTAATAAGACAGACCCGCCAGAACAAATGGCAAAATTAACTGATTTTTACAAATTCAAATTAGTTCCCGCACTCTGGCGTTATATGAACCGTAATGCTCCGGCTTTAAAAAGCAAACAATATCTAGTTGCTGAACACAACGATGTACTTGTTGCCGCAGAAATGAAATTCAAGCCTGATTGGGCGGCAATTAAGGCTGATAGCACTAATTCCCCTGCTTTTTTTAATGTTCACTTACAAGTTAATGGTGAGAAGCTAGATGCTACGCCACCAATTAATATTAATTTGTTTGAGTTGCTGACAAAGCTAAATGAGGGTTACAGACCTAATAAACACGATAAGAGTTGTGTGTTGATACTTGACGAGTTAGTAGAGCACATACATAACCTAATGGCTAATTGTGAAACATTATTGTTTATTGATAACGGCAAGGCTTACGAAGTAGAGCTAGATCAAGGCTATATTGAGGCAACAGAGGCATGAGTATGATTACAGAGGTTAATTGGGCTGCGCTAGAAAAAATAAAAATAGGTGATAACCAGCCAAGTGTCTATTTGCCAGTAAAGACGAATTACAATGAGTGTGATTGGGGTATTGTGGCTGGATACTTTATTGGTAGTGCAACAGGTAAAGAGTTGAACAAATATGCTATTGAAGACTTTGAAGCTGATTGTAAGCAGGTATTTATTGATAAAGGTGTCAGTGAAGAGTTTTATACGGTAATTAAAAAAGCTTTTTTTGAAAAGTCGGATTTTTTCCGTGTCTGTCCAACAAGCTTTTTATTGCATACCCAAGCTGTCCCACAACAGTATGAAGATGATGAGAAAAACCAAAAAATAAAAACAGCAAGCAAAAAAGTCGCCGATATGTTGGCCAGCTTATTAGGGTCATGCCAAATCAAGCTTAGTGAAAATAACAGTACTCATTTTGTTAGTAAGTTAATTAATGATGTTTTGCAAAGCAAATTGAGTGATAGCAAAGCGAAGTCAGTCGCGCCAGCTAGCTACTTGCCTTTCTTAGCGACTAGTTTTCAGCATGATGTGGAGTTTCTTTCTTCAAAACCTATTTATATGCAAGATCAGCTTCCTGCATTGCTTGCGTGTTACACTTTTTTATATACAGCTCAGATCTCACTTAATTTGAAAGCTTGGAAAAGTGGTGAGCCAAAGAGTAAACCACTTTTCTTTATACTTGAAACTGAGAAGGTTAGCAGCGAAAGAACAAATGTTATGCAGTCGGGGTGGAAATTTCTTGAAAGGACTTTAGAGCCGCTATTTCCACTATTATCAATGTTGGAAAGGTTGTGTCCGAACGATAATAAACAACCGCTATGGGCTTTGGTTGAAGCGTTGGAACAGGCTACTGAGGGTGAGGCACATATTATTGCTATTGATTCATTTCGAAAGAAATTTGCTGAAGACAGAAGGCTAACGAAACAATACCCGGCAGTAGATAGTGTAGTTACATCCATGGAGAATCTGTTGGCTGTAGCGTACGACCAATTCGATCAAAAAATTGCTGCTAAAGAATCAACGCGTTATCAAGCAAATGACAAAGTGGTTCAAGCTATCAGGCAACATACATGCAAGGGGTTTCTTAAAGCTAAAGGGCGTATTGGGCTTGTATTGATTCTAACCCAAGACAGATTGTTACTACTGACAAATGTTGTTATTGGCCACGACAAGAAAATACGATTTTATGAATTGCTCGCAAGATTTATACAGAGAGGGGTTTATTTTGATAGCCAATCTGAGGAACGTTTAATCGAGTTTTATGAACGAATTGGCAATATTGAACGCATGAGTGATAGTGGAGATGATGTGTATGTCCGTACAACCGTTTGAAGATTTTGTTGTTGAGCAATTATTGTCTTGGCTCGTAAAAGAAGGGCAGACTGATCGTGTAAAGCCAGGTGTGCGTTTTCAGTTTAAATCGGCAGATCAGGCAAATAGTGAAAAGTTGTTTGCCGCTTTAATGAGTCATGCGCATAGTGAACCAATTGTATATGGTGGTTTTAAGCTGCCTTTTATTGAAATTAATGATGTTAGGTTAATACCTTTATTACATGGTGGCACAGGCTCCGGTTTTACTGAAAATTATATTTCACATTTAAGGGATGAAGCGACCAAGAAAACTGGCAAGTTAGCAAATTGTGCGATTTTAATTGTGCACAATAGCTTACTGGATACCATTATTAATAGCGCATTTGATTTGGCGCAGGAGAAGGCCCCATGGAATACCGAGCAGTTTAAGGAGGCCTTACAACCACTTATCATCCACCACGAAGATAGTCAGGAGGTTTCGGACGTTTTATTGGATTACCAGTTTGATGCTATAGAAGAGGCTGGCGCTACTTTATTTGGTTTTGAAAGTTTGTATCATGCGATACAAGATGGTGATATTCAATTTGGTGAGCTTGGATTGATAAAAGATCCGCTAATTCACCTTTTTAAAAAGCATCCTAAACAGCTTCGGAATCGTTTGGACGAGAATAGAAAGCTATACAACGAGCTATCGAATGCAGTTGAGTATTTTCCTGATGATCTGGATAGTCGGTTGGCTGGAAAATTTGGCTCAAAATTCATTAGTAAGAACTTTCCAAAAGCAAATATTGAAGCATGGAAGTTGCAAACTTTTGACCACTATCAAACTGAAATTAAGCACAATAAAAAACCAACCATAGAGTTTGAAAAGTTTGATAAGAAAAAATGCATAATTAACTTTCGTACTAAAGGAACCAATAAAGCAGGCCAACGACAACTGCATTTAATAATAGAAGTACCGCCTGCCTTAGACGAGTTTGATTTTGATATTATTTGGCGTGGAGAATTGCATAATTCCGAGCTTAGTCAGCCGAACAAGTTACTACCAGCTGGAAACATCTTTTCTGTTAGAAAGAATAACCCGAACAAATTACAAGTAAAATCTACAATGGGAGATGAGCCATTATTTTTTACCATAGGTACTGGTGGGCGTGATAAAGGTAGTGATAAGTACACCTTTCACTGTTTGGTTATCAGGCAAGGTAGCTTTAACGTTGACGCAATAAAGCGTATCTTTTTAATTAGACCTAAACATAAACAAATAACCTTGCTAACCGAAGAAAATCAATTACACCTCAATCCAGCAGCACACTCCATAGTCGAATTAAAGAGCGCTGACGAAACACTAGCTTGGGAAAGTACCAAAATGGTTGATTTTCGGCATTTATCTGAAATATCCAATGACGTTACTTTTTTTGTTGGTTACAGAAATTCGATTCTCAAGTTTATAATAGAGGGTGAAGATAGCGACATACCATTAACGTTGCCATTGCTTTTTGATCAAGATCGTTTTGATTCATTGTTAGTCGATGACTATTTTGGTGAATTTAATCGCGATAAAAATAAAGTATTCATCGATAATAAAGAAGTTTCTCTTGTTGGTAAGCGATTAAGTTACTGTAAATTGGAAGCACAGTTTATTGATGAACAGCTATTGTTTATCGATATGAATGATCAGCAGTCCATTTCCTTGCCACAATTACAATCCATTGATACTAATCTATATGTCGCCTACCAGGCGTTATTTAATTATCTAACGGAGCGTAAAACGTTGCCATCTTTGGTTTCTTGGGGGGCTGATTTTAGACAGATTGTTGGCGCTGTTGTTGACGCTTATATCATTTATCTTGAGCGGACACCGCTGAAAAAAAGGTTAAGTCAGGATGTAAGGGATGTGCTTAAAATCGGGTTTGTAGTGAAAGGAGAAATAGAGTTTCTTTCACCGTTTCATCCTCTAGTTTTGTCTTATTATCTTGCCTTAGCTACTG
>JBLGCB010000105.1:0-17227 GCA_047617105.1 Phenylobacterium sp.
AACCCGCGAATAAACGCCAGAATCATTACCACAAGAATAGCCACAGTAGCTGCGATTAACATTAGCTCTCCACCAAACTGACTCGGCGGTCCATTTCGCCGGATTGTAGGGCCTCAATATTTTCCTTGAGTAAGGCGTGCACCAAGATTTCATCGCCCATCAAGTCGACTGCGACTGTGCCTGGCGTCATGGTAATTGAATTGGCATAAATCACTTTGCCCATATCGGTTTTTTGACTGATTTTAATGGTGGTTAAGGTGGGGGATATAGAATCATTGCCAAGCCAAATATGCTTGACCACTGAAATATTGGATAAAATAAGTTCTTTGAGCAGCCAACCATAATAACTAGGGAGTTTTGGTGAAAGATGAAATGGCTGAGATTCGTGATCAACCACATCCATCCGATGGGCGATGTAGATAACAAATACAATAGACAATGCGCCGAGCGACAACATAAGAACTGAATAGTGACCTGAATTAAGCAACCAAAAGAGTGCCAAAGTCAGAAATAAATAAATCGTGTGTCGCATTACTCTCCCCGTATATCAATCGTTAATGTTAATGATTAAAATTGAGCACTTATTATCACTACTCATAAAATCAGTTAAGTTCAGTTTACTTTAGTTTATTCGGATAAAACTTGCGAACTAAAAGTCTCATGTTGCAGACTCTTGATTGATAACCCTTTGGCTGTATTGCCAATTTTTGTTAATGAATCATTGATCGGATAAAGTGATATGAACATCCTAACAGTGAATCTACAAGCTAAAACTACTTATATCCTATTTTGACACACTTTACAAATCCGCATATTCGAATATTTCTCGATTGTTGTTTTTATAGGCGACAGGTACGTAATGGTTCAGTCATTAAGTCATTAAGACATTAAGAAATCAATATTTTTTTCTAAAAACAGTAGATATATTTGAGTGATGGAATGGGATTAACTGAAGTTTAGAGGTTTAGCGAAAAGCAGATATTGATCTCGCTCAATCATTCGTCATAACGCACTTGTGGTTACTGGTCAATTCGAATATTATTGCGGTATAAATCGAATTTTACGAATAACGATATTGACACCACTAAATTACAACCATCTCTATTATTTTTACGCTGTCGCTACTCACGGCAGCATCACCAAAGCCAGCGCTGTGCTCAATCTGACACCGCAAACGGTCAGTGGCCAAATCACAAGCTTTGAGGGACAAATTGGGGTTGAATTATTTATCCGCAAAAACAAGCAATTCCATTTATCAGAAATGGGTCAGTTGATTTTTGGTTATGCAGAGGAAATTTTTCAACTCGGTGATGAGCTTAAAAACGTGCTTAAAACGCAACAGCCTGCCCATTGGTTGACATTCACTGTGGGGGTGACTGGGGTTATTCCCAAAGTGCTTGCATACCAATTGCTTAACCCGGTATTAAAGATGCCAGAGTCAGTGCGGTTGATTTGCAAAGAAGGGGATCAGGACACGTTATTGGCTGAATTGGCGATTAATAAGCTCGACCTCGTATTAACCGACCAACCGTTGCCGATGGGCAGCCATATCAAAGCGTACAATCATCGACTGATCGAAAGTGGTTTTACTTTTTTTGCCACCAGTGAACTGGCGGCTGTCTGCCGAGATGGTTTTCCCCAATCCTTGTCTGGACAGCCATTTTTGTTGCAGGGGAAAAAAACCGCCGCCAGACAGCATTTGTCTGCATGGTTAGAAAAACAGGGTATTACACCCAAGATAGTGGCGGAATTTGATGATACCGCGATGTTAAAATCTTTTGGTCAAGAAGGTTACGGGGTGTTTACTGCACCGACATTGATCGAAAAAACCATTTCGTCGCAATATAAGGTTGAAATAGTGGGCCGCACCGAGGCGTTTAAGGAGCATTTTTACGTCATTTCCCCGGAACGAAAAATCAAACATCCCGCCATTCTGGAAATTGTTAATGCTGCTTCCAACAAACATGGTATGTATTAGCATGCTTAGATTTCGCTTCAGAACAAGGCCTTTTCGCACGGAAAATGGGCGCATATAGGATATATGTAACTATTTTAGTACGAAAATAACGCTGTTATGGCGCGAAAGATAAGTGTGCTAACTAATTGACAGGCGAGATAAAGCCATCTGGCTTAAGTGCCAATACTGAGCAAGAGACTTCGCTTAACACTGACTCGGCCACATTGCCAATAAAAAATCCGGGTATACCAGTGTGGCAAACCGTGCCCATAACAACAAGGTCAGCGTCGTGCTCATCAAGATATTCGCAAATAGCCTCTTGCGGTACACCAGTGATTAATTGGGTATGTGGCTTAAGTGATGGCGAGATATTATTGTTAACCATTGCATCTAGTCGGGTTTGTCTATCGTGTTTTTCTTTCATGACTGTTTCACAGCGTTCTATTTCTGAAGTGAAACCCCAGCCCTTTAAATCATCGTCATTAGGTTGTTGCCATACATGGATGATATGTAGTTCAGCCGCTTGTTGGGTTGCCAGTTTCGCTGCCCACTGTAAAATACGGTTGTTAAGCGCCATGCCTGCTTCTGTCGGTGCATAGACATCAATCGGGGCTACAATACGTTTAATGTTTGGTGTCTCGTGTTCGCCAACTGCCCAAACTGGACTAGGGCACTTGCGCATCAAATGCATCACGTTACTGTCCAAGAATCGTTTGGTGCAGTGTTCAGATTCTTTTGACGCCACCACGACAAAATCATAATTATCGTGCTTGACTTTTTTGACGATTTCTATAAAAGGCACTCCTATCACGTTTGCGGTATCAATATTGGCGTAGTCAGCACAATATTGCTGGGCAGTCTGTTGTAAAGTCGACTGCGCTTTTTCAAGCTTTGCCATCATATGTTCTTGCACCGGTACCGTCGATTGCCACGCCGTTGACTCCATCGGTTGCTCATCTGTCACCGAGAATAAGGTCAATTGTGCCTGTGCATCCTGGGCCAAACGAATGGCTCTAGTGATCACCGGTGGTTTAATTGAGTGAACAGGGGTAATCATTAATATTTTATTTAAAGGGAGCATAATTGTCTCTTTGGTTATTTTGCATTAACTGGTCAGTGGTAAGGCACTGTTAATGCCACGAGCGTCATATGTACTTTATAACCTACTTACTTGTTATAGTAAATCCGAATAATATATCAAGGATGTTCGTATTTTTCGAATGATATGTTTTATATGCCATGGACATTTTTGGGCTCTGATCATATATCGCCATTTAGGGTAACAAACCGAAGTGTCGGACCATTCAAAATGCTTTTTCTTCCTCTGCGTTGCCTCTGTAACGACAGCCCGGTGCGCCCACTGTGACTCTGTGGTAGTCGCAATGAACGAAGCCATTTGTTACCCAGTTTGATTGGTGCCCATTTTTGCAATGGTACTGTGCTGTAAGGTATGACTGTTGAGAGCATTAAGGTAGGCTAAGACGGATTTATTGAGCGCTTACGCACGCAAATCAAAATACAGATGGGTATAAAATAAATGATTGAGCGAGATGATGTTGTGGTGATGCTGTTTTAGGAGAGTAAGGGGTTGTGTCGCACAACCCCTAAAGCGAAGAATAAGGTGGGCGTTTAATCCTTATCTTCTGCTGAAACATCTGGTGCAGGCGCAATCGAAGTCACTTTGATCTTGGTCTTATTGGCCTCAATACGGGCTTGTAAACGACGTTCTTCTTTCTTACGTTGTTTTTTCGCTTTACCTTTGGCCTCGCGGTTGGTCAGCTTAACGTCAGGTTTTTTCTTTTTGGCGGCAACTTTGGCTTCTTTGAATTGAGGTCGTAAAGTATCAATTACCCGTCGGCTTAATACCTGTTTAATATAACCCTCAATCTTTTTCACGATCCCCATATCATGGGCAGCGACTAGGGAAATAGCGACCCCTTTTTTACCTGCTCTGCCAGTTCGGCCAATACGATGGACATAAGTATCGGCGGTGCGAGGCATATCGTAGTTGATGACATGGGTGATATTATCAATATCGAGACCACGTGCGGCAACATCTGTGGCGACCAGCACTTTGACCTGACCAGTCTTTAAGCGTAATACCGCTTTGTTGCGCTTGTCTTGAGGCATTTCGCCCTCTAACCAGCAACTGCGAATGTGCAGCGATTGTAATTTACCAGCGATGTGTTGTACTTGATCGCGGGTTCTAACAAATACAATGACTTTTTCACAGTCTTCTTGTTGGACGATATGCGCCAGCAAACTAAATTTGTGCTGTTCATCATCAGCGATATGCATCCACTGATTGATTTTGCCGCGTTCTTTTAACGATGATTGCGTTTCAATTCGTGCCGGGTTGGTCAGTAGTTCGCTGGCAAAGGTTTCGAGCGAGTGTCCTTCGAGGGTGGCTGAGAACAATAAGCTTTGTCTGCGATTGCGTGCTTCGGAAATGATTTGCTTCATTTCTTTGATGAAACCCATATCGAGCATTCGATCAGCTTCGTCGATCACCAGTATTTCTACATCCTCAGCATGAAATTCTTCATAATCCATATAATCCATCAAACGCCCGGGTGTGGCGATTAGGATGTCGTTATTTTTTTCGAGGATTTCTTTATGGCTGCCATAATTGACGCCGCCAGTGATCACGCCAACTTTAAAATGGGTGAACTGGGCGAATATCAGTGCCTCTTCATAGATTTGATAAGCCAGCTCGCGGGTCGGGGTCATTACCAATATTCTGGCAAATCCCGGGTTGCGACGGGGGCTATCAATCAAGTGTTGTAATGCAGGCAATAAAAAGGCGGCGGTTTTACCCGTGCCAGTTGGTGCCGAGGCCATCACATCTTTACCCGCCATAATTTCTGGTATGGCGAGACTTTGGATGCTGGTGGGGGTTTTATAACCGGTTTTGGCAATCGCATTTATTAATGCGTTGTCCAGGTCGAGAGTATCGAACATGAATTTGGCTGACCTTGAGAAAAATTAGCGCTATTATCTACCAAATCACTAATTTACTCAAACATTCAAAACGATTCCCTGCATATAGATGAGTTCCTACGAGGCCCCATGAGTTTTACTTTTAAACAATTCCACCTTGCCGATGACCAATGTGCGATGAAAGTCGGCACCGATAGTATCTTACTCGGCAGTTGGGCTGATATTTCATCAGGGGATATTGCCACACCCCGAGTGCTGGATATCGGTTGTGGTAGTGGTTTATTGTCCTTGATGCTGGCTCAACGACTTGAAGGCAAAGGTCAGTTGGTCGGCATTGAAATTGACAGGGAGGCGGTGCGCCAAGCAAGGGACAATATTCGCCAATCGCCTTGGCCTGAGAAGATTACTGTGGTGCATAGCGATATTAATGGGTATGTTGATGGGCAAAAAAGTGATGTAATCATTGCTAATCCGCCTTATTTCATTGATAGTTTGCGCGGGCCAAAGCTTAACCGTAATACTGCCCGCCATACCGATGGCTTAACTCAGCAACAATTGCTTGACAATGTGGCCAGATTACTGGCCCCTGATGGCGTTTTTTATCTGATATTGCCAGTCAATGAAGCGCAGCAGTTAATGGCCAAAAGTGAGGCCGCGGGTTTGTTTTTAAGCCACCAGTGTGAGGTGCAGACGAAAGCGGGAAAACCAGCCTCTCGTTGCCTTATGGGGTTTAGCAAAGTGGCGGTGGCGCAGATAAAGCACCAGAACATGGTGATTTATGACGAAAATAATCTTTATTCTAGTCAATTCATTGCGTTAACCCGAAACTTTTACTTAAATGGGTAGTGTAGGTATTAGTGTAGGTATTAGTGTAGGTATTAGTGTAGGTATCGTGTAGGTATAAGTCGTGTAGAGGAAAAGTAATCACAAGCACCCGCTTGGTGGCTTGTTCTTCCATAATAATAGAGGCCAACTGATGGCAGCAGAAAAAAATAGTATTCAGGTGTTTATTGTCGCAGCCAACATTTCTGCGATTTTGGCGGTGGCGCAGCAAGAAGCGAAAAAACTGTCATTAACTGCCAAAAATGCCCGTGCGATCGCGATCCGGGCGGGTGAAAAAGCCATGGGTTTTAAGGTGATCACCGATTTCATTGATGAATTTGCTAACCTGACCATCGAATGTGCCAATGAAATCAACGATTTATCATTGCATTTTGCCCAGGTGGCGATGAACAGCTCAAATTATAAAGAATTTTTAAACCAGCTAGATACGGTGAAAAGTAACGGCACCGACATATCTGGTCCGGTGTTTGATCAGCTCTACAGCAAAACAGAAGACTTGGTTAGAGGGTTTGATTCAGAATGCCAGCAATTGGTGCGTAATTTGGAGTCGTTACTAGAAACCATTCAGACCCAGATGCGCGCATCGGGTTTTATTGCGGCAACCTCAAAAGTTGAGGCGGCACGGGCAGAAGAATATAAAGATAATCTGGATTCGGTGGCAGAAAATATTGCCGTTGCTTCTGGCACTATCATGAATTGTGTCAATAAGAGTTTTCATTGGTTACGTGAGTACTAAGCCTAATACAGAGCCTAGTACTGAGCCTAATACTAAGCCTAGCCTACTAATAAGCTAAGATAGTCGATCAATGAAAATCCATAAATAACAGAACAGAATAAAAAGGTGAGTTGCAATGCATTCAGAGATAATCTATGAAGGACCGACCCATAAGTGGGTGATGTTTGGTCGTGATCCAAACCGGCCTGATCAAATTATTGATACCAATCAGTATATGATTATTTCAGGCGATGAAGCGATCATTTTGGATCCGGGCGGGGTCGAGTTATTTGCGCCAATGTTGTCATCGGTATTAAAATATGTCGAGCTAGAACAAATTAAATACCTGTTTGCCTCGCATCAAGATCCAGATATTATTTCATCGTTGGGTTTTTGGGATAAAACCCTAGAAAACGCCAAGCTCTATAGCCCTTGGTTATGGGAAGGTTTTATCCGCCACTTCGGTATGCAGCATATTGAATATGTGCCAATCCCTGATACTGGCATGGTGATCCAACTGGGTAATATTTCCCTTAACTTTAGTCCTGCCCATTACCTGCATTCTTCGGGTAACTTTAACGTTTATGATCCACAAGCGAAGATATTGATGAGTGGCGATATTGGTGCTGCACTTGAAGAAGGTGAAGTGCCATTGTTTGTTAAAGATTTCAACAGTCATACCCCCAATATGAAATTGTTCCATCAACGTTGGATGCCGTCTAACCGGGCCAAAAACGAATGGTGCAAACGCGTCAGATCAATGGATATTGATATGATGGCACCACAGCATGGACGAATTTTCAAAGGTGAGCATGTCGATAACTTTGTTAATTGGTTCGAAGCACTCGAAGTGGGCAGTGCCAAGAATTTGTAGTGTAATTGTTCAGCGTGCTCAGATTTCGCTTCAGAACAAGGCATTGTCGCACGGAAAATAGGCGCATATAATACTATGCAACTGTTTGAGTACGGCAATAACGCAGTCATGGAGTGAAAGATGAGTGCGCGGGCGGTTAAATTTCAGATACCGCTTGCATTTCAGCCAATACTTGAGGGCACCAGTCGGCAATACGCTGATCGGTTAACTCATACTGGCTTTCATCATCTAATGCCAGACCCATAAATTCACTTTTATCCTCAGTTAATGCCAGCGATTTTTCAAACTCATACCCTTGGTTAGGCCAGTAACCGACCATAGTGGCATCTTGCAATACTGCTTTATCATGCAACATACCCACCGCGTCTTGAAACCATTCGGTATAACCGAACTGATCACCTAAGCCATAAATGGCAACAATTTTATCGTTTAAATCAATCTGTTCGATATCCTCCCAAATATTTTCCCAATCTTCTTGCAGTTCGCCGAAATCCCAAGTGGAGATGCCGAAAATTAAATAATCGTAGTCAGCCACCTCACTTAGCGGGGTGTCTTTGATGTTATAGACATCTACCTGATGGTTTTGGCTATCAATAGCATCAAGTCCAGTGATCAGTTGTTGGATCTTTTCTGCGACTATTTCGGTGTAACAGGTGGTGGAACCGTAAAACAAACCTATTTTCATTCGGATATTCTGGCAATCTGTGGTAAAAACATTGGCGCGCAGTTTAACAAACCCGGAGCAAAAGAACCATAAGATGAATTCATCTGAGCGATCACCACAAGAAGCACCACAGCAATCTCTTTATATCGAGCAATTTCTCGACAATTTGTGGTTGGAGAAAGATTTGAGTGACAATACGCTGGTCAGCTATCGCACCGATTTGGCGCTGTTTGAACAGTTTTCGTTAACCCAGGGCGATGATATTGTCGACGTCTCGCAGCAAAGCATCGAAAACTATTTAAGCCACCGTAAAGACAAAGGTCTTAAGGCTCGCAGCACCGCTCGACTGATCAGCAGCCTGAGAGGGCTATATGGTTATCTTTTGAGTGAGAAAATCATCCGCATCAATCCGATGTTACATGTTGCTATGCCCAAGATGGAGAGCTCGCTGCCAAAAACCTTGACCGAAAAAGACGTTGAAGCGCTACTGGCCGCACCTGAGGTGGATGAACCGATTCAACTGCGAGACAAGGCGATGATTGAATTATTATATGCCACTGGTTTGCGGGTCACCGAGTTGGTCAGTTTAAAATTTGATAACATCAACGAACGTCAGGGCGTGGTCAGAGTATTTGGTAAGGGCAGCAAAGAACGATTGGTGCCGATGGGGCAAGAAGCCATGTACTGGATTGGCAAATTTGTCAAAGAAGGTCGGCCACAATTGATAAAGCAACAAACCGACACCGTGTTCCCCAGCAATAGAGGCACGCAAATGACTCGCCAGACCTTTTGGTATCGCATCAAGTTTTACGCCAAGCAGGCGGGCATTCGTAAACCGCTGTCACCTCATACCCTACGCCATGCTTTTGCCACGCACCTGCTTAACCACGGCGCAGACTTAAGAGTGGTGCAGTTACTACTGGGTCACAGTGATTTATCGACCACCCAAATCTATACTCATGTGGTGAAAGAACGATTGAAATCGATTCATCGTGAACATCATCCTCGTGGGTGATTATCTAGCCATCCAAACCATAACATCATGTAACAACTAAATAACAAGATTCACCAGCCGGGAGACAAAGAGATTTGACTATCGGAGGAAAGTTTTTTATGATGAGTGCGGTCTTATAACTGAACAATTTTTATACAATCTAATTAAAGAGAAGTCAAACCCATGAAAGCTATTATTTTTGCGCTATGTTGTTTATCGTTTTCAGCGTTTGCTGTCGATTCAGTAAAGGCATCTGTTGAACCTGATATTGATGGTTTAATCAAAACAAACCTTGGCAAACTGGGCCTGACAGCGTCAAGCATCGCGGATTCGCCAGTGGATGGGTTGTATCAGGTGATCACCGACCGTGGTTTATTCTATTTCAGTGATAACGGACAGTTTTTGGTACATGGTAAAGTGTATGATTTAAAAAACGGCGTTGAAAATATTTCTGAATTGGCGCTAGCGCAAGTTCGTATCGATGGCGTTAAACAGTTTGAAGATTCAATGATTGTTTATCCGGCCAAAAACGAAAAACATAAAGTCACCGTATTTACCGATACCACTTGTGGTTATTGCCGCAAACTACACTCACAAATGGCCGAATATAATGAGTTGGGCATTACCGTTCAATACTTGGCTTTTCCACGCAGTGGCGTGACTGGACCAACCTTTAAAGAACTCAATGCCATCTGGTGTGCTGCCGATAAAGAAAAAGCACTCACAGATGTTAAAAACGGTACCAAGATGGATATGGCTAAAGCGAAAATGTGTGATGCACCGATTGCTGAACAGTATGCCATGGGTATGCAAGTTGGCGTCAGTGGTACTCCAGCGATTATCTTTGATAATGGCAGCATGATCCCTGGTTACCAGCCTCCTGCACAGCTTTTTGCTGCGCTTGAAGACGCTAAAGTTAGCGCTGCTAAGTAAACCTTTCGGTTTTTGATGGTCAATTTTGTAGGGTGCCTAATGCGGCAGCTTGTGTAAAAACTCAATATTGGCCGTAGGATGGGTAGAGCCTAAGGCGAAACCCATCAGAATTTGGCAATAAACCGCGATATCGTTCTGCTATCGCCAACAAATGATGGGTTTCGCTTCGCTCTACGCCATCCTACTGGAGTTATTACACAGCCTCGCGCACCTTTTTTCTTTTATTTTAATGTAGCCCCCCATTCAATTTTATTGCACAATAGCTTCGCCTCAATAACCGACCTAACCTGAGCTAATCGATGCAAAAACAGATAATTACCCGCCCCAAAGTAGATGATTCTTTTTTACCTGATGATATTCACCCGATTTTAAAACAGGTTTATGCCAGCCGTGGTATTAAACATGCGGATGAACTCAAAACCGGGGTCGCCGGATTGCTCAATTTCGATAAGTTTAGTGGTATGAGCGGGGCGGTAGAATTGTTGGTCAATGCCTTGAAAGAAGATAAACGGATTATTATCGTCGGTGATTTTGATGCCGATGGTGCCACCAGCACCGCGGTGATGATACTGGGTTTGAAAATGCTCGGTTTTAACCGGGTCGAGTTTTTGGTGCCCAATCGTTTTGGTTTTGGTTATGGTCTGACGCCTGAAATGGCAGAGTTAACGGTGGCACAGGGGGCTGAGCTGATTATCACGGTAGATAATGGTATCTCTAGTGTTAGCGGTGTCGCGGTGGCGAAGCAAGCTGGGGTGCAGGTGCTGGTGACAGATCACCACTTGCCCGGTGATGAGCTGCCTGATGCCGATGCGATTGTTAATCCTAATCAGCGCGGTTGTGACTTTCTCAGTAAAAATCTGGCTGGTGTCGGTGTCGCCTTTTATTTGCTGCTGGCGTTGCGCAGTGGCTTAAATAAACTGGGCCACTTTACTGACAAACCCGCACCTAATATAGCGTCTCTCCTAGATTTGGTCGCATTGGGCACTGTGGCCGATGTGGTGCAACTGGACGGTAATAATCGTATTTTGGTCCATCAGGGTTTACAACGTATTCGCAGTGGTGCTTGTCGGCCGGGTATTTTGGCGTTGATTGAGATTGCCGGTAAACAACAGCACAAGATGGTGGCCAGCGATCTCGGTTTTGCCCTTGGGCCAAGATTAAATGCGGCAGGACGCCTCGATGATATGAGTTTGGGCATCAACTGTTTGCTGACCGATGATGCACTGTTGGCCAAAGATATGGCGTATCAGCTGGATATGCTCAACAAAGATCGTCGTGAAATAGAGCAGGGAATGCAGATTGAAGCGGAGAATGTGTTGGCAAGGTTACATCTTGAAGGCGAAGTGCCGGATGGTATTTGCCTATTTCAGCCAGATTGGCATCAGGGCGTGATTGGCATTGTCGCCGGTCGAATTAAAGACAAATACCATCGCCCAACCATTGTTTTTGCCGCTGGTGACGATGGTGAAATGAAAGGCTCATCACGCTCTATCCCCGGGTTACACATTCGCGACGTGCTCGAAGAAATTGACACCCAATATCCCAACCTAATTAAGAAATTTGGTGGTCATGCCATGGCCGCCGGACTGACCATTGATGGCAACCGTTTTGATACTTTTAAAGTGGCGTTTGAATTCACCATCAATAAGCGGATCACCGAAGAGCAACGAAAATGTGCCATTTTAACCGATGGTGAGTTGCCCGTTGAGTTGTTTAACCTCGATTTTGTTCAGTTGTTAAGGCAGAGCGGCCCCTGGGGTCAGGCATTTGTTGAACCAGTGTTTGAGGGGGTTTTTAGAATTGTGCAACAACGGCTGGTGGGTGAGAAGCATTTAAAGCTGGTGCTAGAGCACAATAGTGGCACCATGGTGGATGGGATCTTTTTTAATGCGGATTTGTCAGTGTGGCCTGATCCTAACATCAATTCGGTTAAAGCGGCATTTACATTGGATATTAATGAGTTTAGAAGGCAGGTGAACGTGCAGTTATTGGTCAGAGAATTAATTGCCCAGTAATAAATGAAAAAATGGAAAGTTTAATTGCTTTCTCCACTGCAATTAGTCCTTGATATTTGTTACAATTCGGCTCTTTTTCGCCATTTTATAAAGAAGCCAACGTGACCATGTTAGAAGTGAATCCGGTAATAAACAAAGTCAAAGAATTACGCGAACGTACAGATGTGCTTCGGGGGTACCTTTGACTATGATGCTAAGAAAGAGCGTCTAGAAGAAGTAAACGCAGAACTGGCAGACCCCAATGTCTGGAATGATCCAGCCAAAGCCCAAGGTCTGGGTAAAGACAAATCGTCGTTAGAACTGATTGTTGAAACTATCGACAATCTTGATGGCGGTTGTGAAGATGTTGAAGGGCTAGTGGAATTGGCGGTAGAAGCTGACGACGAGGAAACCCTCGACGAAGCCATTAGCGAAAGTGCCGATCTCGAAGCGCAGTTGGCCAAACTAGAATTCCGCCGGATGTTTTCCGGAGAACACGATGCGTCGAGCTGCTATCTTGATATTCAGTCAGGTTCTGGCGGCACTGAGGCACAGGATTGGGCCAATATGTTGTTGCGGATGTATTTACGTTTTGGCGAAGCCAAAGGGTTTAAAACAGAGCTCATTGAAGTGACTGACGGTGATGTCGCCGGTATTAAAGGCGCGACCATTAAGTTCTCTGGCGAATATGCTTATGGCTGGTTAAGAACCGAAACCGGGGTGCATCGACTGGTGCGCAAATCGCCATTTGATTCTAACAGTAAACGCCATACTTCTTTTGCCTCAGCGTTTATCTATCCTGAAATCGATGACTCAATCGAAATCGATATTAACCCGGCAGATTTACGTATTGACACTTACCGAGCCTCTGGGGCTGGTGGTCAGCACGTCAATAAAACCGATTCTGCGGTGCGGATCACCCACTTACCGACCAATGCGGTGGTACAGTGTCAGGCTGATCGCTCACAGCATAAGAATCGAGATCAGGCAATGAAGCTGTTAAAAGCCAAGTTGTATGAACTCGAAGTGAAAAAACAACAGGAAGAAAAACAATCATTGGAAGATACCAAGTCGGATATTGGCTGGGGTAGCCAGATTCGCTCCTACGTGTTGGATGATTCACGGATAAAAGACTTACGCACCGGCGTAGAAAATAGAAATACCCAAAGTGTGCTTGACGGCAACCTGGACCGCTTCCTTGAAGCGAGTTTGAAAGCTGGATACTAAATTTCGACGGGCATTAAATCAACAGGTGAGACCCAAATGACAGACCAGATACAACAAGACGAAAATAAATTGATTGCAGAGCGTCGTGGCAAACTTGATGCCATTCGACAAAACTGCCCGGCCAATGGCCACCCGAATGATTTTAACCGTGAGCATTACACGGCGGACTTACAGGCCAAATATGGCGATAAGTCTAAAGAAGAACTGACCGAAACACCGATTGTGGTCAGTGTTGCGGGCCGTATCATGGCCAAACGCGGGCCTTTCATGTCGATTCAGGACATGAAAGGACGGATTCAGACTTATGCTGGCAAACCGGCGCAAAAAGACATTAAAGCCCGTTGGGGCGTGCTGGACATCGGTGATATCATTGGTGTGACTGGTTCATTAAGTAAATCAGGGCAGGGCGATTTGTATGTTCACTTAGAGCAATACACTTTATTGACTAAGTCTCTGCGCCCATTGCCAGAAAAATTCCACGGTTTGTCTGATCAAGAAACCAAATATCGCCAGCGTTATGTTGATTTGATCACCAATGAACAAACCCGTGAAACCTTCTATATTCGCAGCAAAGTGGTTTCTGCCATCCGTAAATTCCTTGAAGACCGGGATTTTATGGAAGTTGAAACCCCGATGTTACAAGTCATCCCTGGTGGCGCGACCGCCGCACCGTTTGTGACCCATCACAATGCCTTAGACATTGATATGTATCTGCGTATCGCCCCTGAGTTGTATCTTAAGCGTCTTGTGGTCGGTGGTTTTGAACGAGTATTTGAAATTAACCGTAATTTCAGAAATGAAGGTTTATCCACTCGGCATAACCCAGAATTCACCATGATTGAATTCTACCAAGCTTATGCTGATTACAAAGATTTGATGAATCTGACCGAAGAAATGTTGCGCACTGTTGCCCAAGATGTACTGGGCACCACCAAGATTAAGAGCACGGTGAAAGACGAAGCCGGTAATGTTGAAAAAGAAACCGTGTATGATTTTGCACAGCCGTTTGTGCGTTTAAGCATGGCTGATTCGATTATCAAGTATGGCCCAGAATGTGATGCACAAGTGTTTAAAGACCCAGAGCAACACTTTGAACAGCTCAAAGCGTATGCCAAACAAGTGGGTGTTAGAGAGCCTGCTGATGCGAAAGTTTGGGGACCGGGCAAATACCTGTGTGAAATCTTCGAAGAAGTGGCAGAGCATATGCTTGATCAGCCGACTTTTATCACTGAATATCCATGGGAAGTATCACCATTGGCCCGTCGTAACGATGATAACTCGTTTATCACTGACCGCTTTGAGTTTTTTGTTGGTGGCCGTGAAATTGCCAATGGTTTCTCTGAGTTAAATGACGCGCAAGACCAAGCGCAGCGTTTTCAGAACCAGGTGGAATCAAAAGATGCTGGCGATGATGAAGCAATGCACTTTGATGACGACTATATTCGTGCGCTTGAATATGGTTTACCGCCAACAGCAGGTGAGGGCATCGGTATTGATCGCTTAGTGATGTTGTTTACTGACTCACCGACCATTAAAGATGTGATTTTATTCCCTCATATGCGACCTGAGAGTGATGTTTAAGCGTCTTAATTAGACATGATCGTTAGGCAGGAACGGCACCTCTGTCGTTCCTGTTGCTGCAATTAACCTCACGCTAGATATCTGACTGCCATCATAAATAAACTCATAATGACTGCTTTGCATGGCGTAATGAACGTTTTTTGGCGTCATTAATGCCCAGCAGGTGGCACCGGGTTTTCTCACTGACAAATATTGAATACCTTCGCTAGCCTCGTTGAGCAGTCGCGCGCCTGTTATTCTGGCTGCGCCATAGTCGTCAGGATGGGTAATCGTGACATCTTGGCTCAGATCGACTAACTCAGCAGAAAAAGAAAACTTGAGACCACGCATCACGATGCTGTCAAAGGCTAAGTCAGGCACATTTTGCCAGTATTTTTGTTGATGGTAGAGGACTTCGCTGACGGCCGTTTCTGGTTCATCCGCCAGATATAAAACCCCAAATGAACCATCAGAAAAGCGACTGCCATCCGGGTTGACGTGGGTAAAGGGCGCGCAGGCATATGAGCAACCTGTGATACCAAAGGGGATCTGCGCTGGTGGTAATAGCGCCAAATTGCCCACTTCATTTTGTAATCTTGGGTTGGTTAATTGTTGGATTGCAAATAGTGCGGTGAATTCACTGGCATCGGCGACATCATCGAAAATATCAATGGGCGGAAATTTTGAATTAATTAACCGCCAGGCGAGTTGATTGGTGAGTGCAATGGTTTGTTCTAACATGGTCGTTTTGACTTATCCCCTGAGCTTTTACCACTGGCCACTGCGCATAGCGTCTATTCGCTTAAACACTTCATAAAGGGTGCTGAAGCGTCCTGAAGAAATCAGTGCCAATGGCGATTTGCCGTTAAACCATGGGTTGTGGTTGGCCATTTGCATAAAACCATAAACATTCTCGGGGTTAGAAAAAATAATCCGTAGTGCTTGGTGGATGTTGAGAATATAACTGACCCGTTCGAGTTGATCGACAGATAACCGGGCACTGTGAGGATCGTCTTGAATTTTATATAAGGTAGAGCGTCCTACCGCCAAAATAGCTTGTTTTTGAGCGGCTTTGCATTGCCACTTATCAAGAATATTGATGGCGACCTTTAAGGCAACTGAACCAGCATCGGCTGGTGGCCATTCCTGCTCAGCGATTTGCTCAGCGACTTGTTCAGTACTGTTCACTGCGCTTTGCATAAGAGGCTCCCCAAAATAATTGCATTTAACTTAACATTCGTCCAAGTGTAGACGAAATTAACCACTCTGTCTATTATCAGACGATTAACGTTTGTTTCAAAACACCTTACAACTCAATCCCCAAAGCGCTAAACACGGTGGCGGCAGGGAAACCATCGGCGATCATTTTACGGCTATGTTGAAAATCACGAATACCCTTATGGGTCGCAGGGCCTAAAATACCATCGGCTTTACCGACATCAAAACCCAAGTCATTGAGCTTTTGCTGTAATGATTGTAAATGGTCGATGTTGAGGTTGGGGGTTTTTGGTGGCGGGCGGAATAACTTGCCGCTACCCGAGATACGGTCGGCAAGGCGGCCGACGGCGATAGCGTAATATTCTGAACGGTTCCACTTCATGATCACCGAAAAATTATCATAGACCAAAAAGGCTGGCCCTGTGTGACCTGCGGGTACCAGCAATGCCGCTTGGATATCGGCAGCACCAATGGCTTTGTCATTGGTTTGTTTGACGCCCATCTCGCGCCATTGGGTTAACCCTTTGATATTATCCATGCCACTGTTGTGCCAAGCAAAATCTTCAGCCAGTTTGACTTCACGACCCCAGCGAAAACCCGTTTGCCAACCTAAGTGATGAAGAAAATTGGCCGCAGAGGTTAATGCGTCCGGAATACTGTTGAATAAGTCTACCTTAGCGTCACCATCACCATCTATTGCGTATAAAGTATAAGAAAATGGCATAAACTGAGTATGTCCCATAGCGCCCGCCCAAGAGCCGAGCATGTGATTGGGATCGAGTCGTTCTTTTTGCACTATCTTTAATGCCAGCATTAACTCGGTGGTAAAAAATTCGCTGCGCCGTGGGTCACATGCCAAAGTGAGCAATGAGCGGATCACCGACATCTTGCCTTTATAAGTGCCAAAGTTGGTTTCAAGCCCCCAAAAGGCCATCAGATAATGGGCCGGGACGCCATATTTTGTCACTAAAGTATCTAGCAACGGTTTATATTTGGCCAGCATCTGGCGGCCTTTATCTATCCGCCAAGCATTCACTCGTTTATTAAAGTAATTAGCAAAAGATTCACTGAACTCTGGCTGACGTTGGTCATATTCAATCACCCTCGGATCGTGTTCTATTCCGACCAGGGTACTGTTGATGACTTGTTCACTAACCCCTTCGGATTTAGCCTGGTGCTGTAACTTGGCCAGACATTGCTCAAAAGGTTGGCTGTTGGCCATTGTTTTGTCAGCGTTTACAGGTTCTTGCGCATTTACTGTCTGGCACAGCAGTAAATGAGTGCCAATGATAACGCAAAAACTCAATC
>JBLGCB010000106.1:0-17156 GCA_047617105.1 Phenylobacterium sp.
CCGTGAAAGTCTGTGGTAATATTGTTGATACTAGGATATTTACCCTGGACCCGTTCAATGGCTAATTGCAACGCGGTGGTAATATTGATGGTCTCTTGTTCACTGATATCCAAATGGGTAAAAGCATTTAAGTCTTGGACGATACGGGTGATCCGTTCTGTGCCGCCATGGATAGTCGACAGGTGGATATAAAGCGGGTCAAAATGTTGGTGTAAGCGCTGGAGAATGGCCTCGTCTGTGTCTTCTCCGGCGAGGGAGAAAATGAGTTTTTTTAAGCGACTCAAATCTACTTCGAGGTTTTGCGTACTGACATGGACAAAGTTGGTTGGATTATTAATTTCATGGGCAACGCCGGCGGTCAGGGTGCCCAATGAAGCCATTTTTTCAGCCTGAGCTCTTTTCAGTTTAAGATTAACGGCACGTTCATGAAGGATTTTTTGTCGCTGGCTGCCCACAAATAGAAATATCATCGCTGTTGCTGTGAATACGTAGATTAGCCAGGCCCACCAGGTTTTCCAGGGGGGCGGTAACATGGTGATTTGCAAAGATTTACCTTGTTCGTTCCAGTAGCCGTCTTGGTTACTCGCTTTTATGCGTAAGGTGTAGTGGCCAGCCGGGATGTTGGTGTAGGTTGCGCGCCGATTTTTGGCATCGGTGTAGATCCAATCCTTATCCCAGCCCTGAAGTTTATAAGCATATTGGTTTTTTATTGGATTGGTAAAATCAAGCGCTGAAAATTGGAATGAAATTAAACTTTCATGGTAACTGAGGGTAAGTCTGTCCAGTGTATCAATGGTTTTGTTGAGCCGGAACACTTCTTTATTTTTATCCAGCGACGTTGTGATTGGTACTGAACGGTTGAAGAGCAGAAAGTCGGTCAATACCACCGGTGGGGATTGATGGCTATCTTGAATCTTTTCGGGGAAAAAGCGGTTAAAGCCATTGATGCCACCAAAAAATAGCTCACCATCATTGCTGCGAAAAACAGAATTGGCCATAAATTCATTGCTTTGCAGGCCATCTGTGACATCAAAATTGCTGAATGTTTTGTCGTCGCGGTTGAACCTGGAAAGGCCTCGGTTGGTGCTTATCCATAGTTGTCCTGAATTGTCTTCACTAATGGCGTAGATGGTATCGTTGGGTAGACCATCAATCTCTCGATAGTGTTTGAAACCGCCAGTTTGGCGGTCGTACTGATTCAGCCCGCCAATGGTGCCAATCCACAGGGTTCCCTGACTATCTTCGTAGCAAGAAAAAATAATATCATTGCTGAGGCTATGAGGGTTGTTTGGATCATGGCGTAAGTGTTCAAAGCGATTGTTGTCGATATCAAAGCGATTGAGTCCGCCGCCCCAAGTGCCAATCCACAGCGTGCCTTGAGTATCCTGATGAAGGGTCATGACGACATTGTTACTCAGGCTGTTGGGGTTATTGGCTTGGTGTTTAAAACGCTCAAAGCTTTTGCTTTGGGTATTAAAGCGGTTTACGCCACCACCGAGTGTACCAACCCAAAGTGTACCCTGGTTATCTGTTGTGATCACATTGACGCCATTGTGACTCAAACTGTTGGCATCCTCTGGTTGATGTTTAAAGTGAACAAACTCCTGACTTTGTCGAAGGTACTGATTTAGCCCGCCACCGTTGGTACCAATCCAGAGGCTGCCCTGATTGTTTTCTGGCAGGTCTTCATGGATGGACAAAACAAAATTGCTGCTCAGGCTGCTGGGATCTGATGAGTTGTGGCTAAATTGTTTGAAGTTTTGGGTGACGGGATCAAACTGGTTGAGCCCACCGCCCCAGATGCCAACCCACAGCTTATTTTGGCGATCTCTATGAATGGCATTAACCTGATTACCCGCCAAACTGTTAGGGTCGTTTTGTTGGTGTTTAAAATGGGCGAAGTGCTGTGTATTGGTATTATACTGATTTAAACCTACCCGGGTGCCAACCCAAAGAATGCCTCGGTTATCCTCATAAATAGATAAAATAGTATTGTGACTAAGGCTATGGGGGTCGGCAATGTCGTGATGTAAATGTCTAAATTGCTGTGTTTGTGCGTCATATTGGTTAAGGCCATTATCAGTACCGACCCACAGAACGCCACGGCTATCGCTGTAAATAGCCCGAATACCATTGCTGCTTAATGTTTTATCCTCTGGGGTTGATGGGGTGATAGGGTGAAATCGTTCGCTTTGACTATCGTAACGGTTGAGACCATCTCTGGTGCCAATCCATAGATTGCCAAGTTGATCTTTATTGACGGTTCTGACCACATTGTGACTGAGGCTGTAGGGGTTATCTGAGTCTGCCTGAAAATGAATAAAGCGGTTGGTCTGGCGGTTAAAACGATTCAAACCTCCGCCGGTGGTGCCAACCCACAGCGTCCCCGTGTTGTCTTCATGAATGGTTTTAATGGCATTGTTGCTCAGACTGCCAGGGTTTGATGGCTGATGACGAAAAACAGTAAATTGCGCTGTGGTGGTGTCAAACCGATTTAGGCCATTATTGGTGCCGACCCAAAATCCCCCTTGTTTATCTTCATAGAGCGTTCTGACGCTATCGTGGCTAAGGCTGTTAGGATCGGACGGATCATGGATGAAGTGAGTAAAACTATCGCTTTGCGGGTTAAAACGATTGAGACCGCCATCAGTGCCGATCCATAACGTGCCTTTTTCGTCAACATATAGCGTTCTGATAAAATTATGCGAAATCGAACCGGGCTGGGCAGGATTGTGGCGATAGACTTTAAATTCATAACCATCATAACGATTGAGCCCATCTTGGGTGGCAAACCATAAAAAACCCTTGCTGTCTTGAACGATGCTGAGAATCGACGCCTGTGACAAACCATCTTCAATCGATAAACGTTCAAAGCGAGTAGCAGGTCCGGATGCATAAGCAATCTGAGTGAACACTAGAATGAATAGTGATAACAGCAGTGAGGGTAATGACGAAATAATTATGACCTTTTATTAGAGAATATGATGATTGTGTTTGGCCTAGCGGCCGATTATAGCCTGATTCAGTGTTTAGAGCCAATGGTGGGACTACTACCGGGTAATGCCCGATAATAAATTAACCCGTGTAATAATGATAAAGTTTGTCAATTAGCGCAGTTATCATGATTGGAAGTAGCCTATACTTAAAACAATGTGTTGCCATACCACTGAACATCCATCGGCCAATATTCATCAGAGGACTATTATGCATGGCTACTTTACGAAATCTGCACAATGGCGAAAAAACCAACTTGTTGTCATTACATATTATCGGTCGCCATCCCGGACCCTATAATATCGTATTAGACAATCCCCAAGCATCAAGAACCCATGCCACCATTACTTGGGACGGTGAGTCGTGGTTATTACAAGATACCAGCACCAATGGTACTTATGTCAATGGTTTGCCAATGGTGAGCAAGGTGATTCAAGCATTAAAACCCGGAGATATGCTTAATTTTTCTACGCCTGATGACAATACTTGGCAGGTGGATGATGTCGAACCGCCAAAAAGTATGTTGATGCCTCAGACGCCTGGTAGCCCTTTGATTGTGCTCGACAACATTGCCGTTTTACCGAGCGAGGAATCACCAGAAATTACCCTGTATCAAACCCCTGATGGCCATTGGATGTGTGAAAGTGAATCGAGCACGGTGACGTTGGTTAATGGTCATAAGGTTGACACCAACGATGATACTTGGTGTTTTATTGAAGCGGCAGGTAGTATCGAAACACTACGGGTCAATGCTCAGGCTGCCATTACCTTGTCAGACGTTAGCGTGAATTTTAATGCCAGCCAAAATGAAGAGCATGTGTCATTGGCCTTAGCAATGAATCAACAACGCTTTGATTTGGGTGAGCGGAATCATCATTATTTGTTATTGGTATTGGCGCGACAGTATATTGAGGACGCTCAAGCGGGTTTTGCGATAAAAGAGCAGGGTTGGATCGAAAAAGAGCAGTTGGCAAAAATGCTACGATTGACAGAACCCCATATTAACATGCTGATTTATCGATTTAGAAAACAAGTGCTTAAAACCATGCCTGAAAATATGCTCTTGCCGCAAATGGTGGAGAGAAGAAAAGGCGCGCTACGATTTGTTTGTGAAAATGTTCGAATCGAAGGTGGAATGCAGTTCTGATGAGTTGTTTAGCTTTGATTTCAATGCCACACAACTCTGAACCCTGTTCGATAATGATGTCAACTTCGACTTTATCTTTATTGCGAAAGTGATAAAAATGAACATCTTCCTCTTGCCAGTCGGCATATTTTCTGAGCTATTGGTAGATTAATAGTCGTCTAAATAAAAGAATTTATTCGTCCATATGAAAATTAAACTTCGGCTATATGAAAATAATAGTTCGTCCAAATGAAGATAAAATTGTTCTTATGCTAAGTGTATCGGCCACAAATAGAGAGTGGCTCTGTCTTTATAAATTACTGCCCTTGGTGTGGTCAAAAATTGCCATCAAAGCCCTTTATTGATGATGATAAAGGAAAAGGTTAACAAGCAAATTAATCAAAATGCCTTCAGATAATAATGCTCAGGAACAAAGCAAAGGCTTTGCAGATAACCGCTGACAAAGGGTTTATCAGTCACTGAATGAAACCACATTACAGCGGTAATAGGGCCATAATTGGCTGATATTACACAAAATGCACGGCGGGCATTGTCATCGTTAGAGACGATAATGTTGTCCTGTGACAGCGCCGCGTCCACCAAATGAGCGTCTTTGATGGCGATGCTTTTGATTTTCTCATCGCTGACATTGTCACTGATATAATCATTCACCGTTGTATCGGGTTTGATAAATTTCACTCTTTTCTTGGCGACCATCGATGCCAGCCATCGGGTGGCCAGCAGCGATTTATGTTTCTTCCATTCGATACGTAAATCTGGCGACATGGCGATGTAATGGCCATTCTCTCTGACGTTTTCGAGTAACAATCGGGCACTGCTGGAGGTGGGGTGTTCAGACAATCCCGACGACCTAGCAATGTCTGCATCAATAACGATACTTAAGCGCTTATTCGCCACTGATGGCTTCCTCTACGGCATCTAAATACATTTGTTCAACACTTAAACTGGTGTCATCAAAATCTTCTGGCCACTCACCAAAGGCACCGTATTGGTCTAGTTCAGCTTTGTCTACGTTGGTTTCACCGCTAGTGTCATCCTGAGTGAACCAGTTTAATGACACCAGTTCAGGATTGATGGTTTTTTTAACCACCGCGATTTGAATGCCTCTTAACAAGATGGAACTGTGGGTTTCAATCACCACTTTAACGCCCCTTACAGCAGCTTTGGCAATAATATCGGCGAGCTTAAATTGGGCTTTGGGATGCAGATGTAATTCAGGTTGTTCAATATAAACTAACTGATCGGGTTTGGCGCAAATCAGCGCAACCAATACCGGAATGGTTTGCGATACGCCAAAACCGACATCGGCGATATTGACGCAATCACTCTTATTAGACTTAGTACTGGCTGTCGTAGTGGATTTAGTGCGTGATACTTCGATGGCGATATTGGTTTCATTAATGACCGATGCTTGAATGCTTTTGGCCAATCCTAGTTGGTTTAATTGAGTGTTGAGGGTGTTGAACTTATCTTGGTCTGATTCACTCCAGCGAGCAATGATGCTGGCGATATATTTTTCAAAGGAACCGGGATAGACCTCATCTGATGCAGTGATTTTATAGGTGCGTTCCGGGTTGCCTCGTAAGCCTGGGACATGGATGAGTCTGGTGATTAGATGGTTAAGATTAATGGTTGGACTTGCGTCCGGTATTGATACTGGATCTCTTGTTGGTAACTTTATTTTAACAGTAATAAAGCATTTTCCTTTTGTTGCGCTCCACTCAATAGAAGTTCCTAATAGATAATTCATATTTTTAAAGGACTCAACCTCATAATTAATAACGGTTTGAGCAATCTCTTCTGATGTCATGCCAATGCTTAATGTTGCACTTTCTCTCATACTGTTGCGTTGAAACTCAACACTATCAACCACCAGCCCCGTGGGTTGCCGTTGATAAGTGACCGTACAAGTTGAACTGTCATCAGTCATACCCACACTAAACGCTGTTTGATCATATCCGGGCACTTTGGAAATCACCTGAGAAGACTCGGTTAACCTGACGTTTTCGCCATCAAGCACCAGTGCGCCGGAGTCATAATGATTTTCAATGGTTTGTTTTAAAATCAAAAAAGGCTGCATAAAGCTGGATTTGCCAGAGCTATTGGCCCCGGCGAGCACGGTCAGGCCAGCAAAATCAAGTTCGCGTTTGCTGGCAATGGATTTGTAGCCTTCAACAGATAATTTCATTAATGGTTTTCATCTTTTATATGGTCAGCGCCAAATGGGTTAAATGCCATGGTAACGTAAAAAGAATGGCGGTTCAAAAAATCAAAAGCGTTGGGTACTTGCTCCCCACCATCCTAATTGTAAGAGATTGTATGTGATAACGATTAATCGTATAAAAAACGACCTCTTTGACATTGTAACATCACAATATGACGCTTTTATATCACCTTGTCCTATTTAATTGTGGACAAAAACAAACGATGGGTGTAAAACGGTTAATACATGTTTTACCTGTAACAAACGTGTAAACCATGTGAATTACCCCAAATAGCGTGTATTTGGAACCAAAAAATTGCATATACGGAGTCTGATATGATTAAAGATACAAAGGTTGTAAAGCAGTGCCTTATGGCTAATCTGCTGTTATCTTTCAGTGTTTTCCCGGTAGCATCACAAGCACAAGAGAACGTAGAAACGTTTTCTCCTGTCGCTGAACATAATGAGGGTCACCATCACGACCGCCGTTGTGGACATGGTCATCCTGGTAAGAAATTGAAAAAATTGGTCAAAGCGCTGGATTTGAAGCCAGCCACGGGAGCAGAGTTTAACGTACCGAGTGTTAATGACCCAATGGTACAATTAGGTAAAGAACTATTTTATGCCAAAAACTTAGGCGGCGATCAAGATGTCGCGTGTGTCAGTTGTCATCATCCTTCTTTAGGTGGTGCTGATGCGTTGTCTTTGTCGGTGGGAATTAACCCGGTTAATGCCCAAGGTGAAAGCAGCCACGCTTTACTGGGGGTAGGTCGATTTAATGGTAATGGTGATTTGCCCAATGTGCCGCGTAACGCACCAACGGCATTTAATACGGTGTTGAACGTTGAAGCGATGTTCTGGGCAGGACGCATTGAGTTTGATGCTGATGGTGAGCTTTACACTGTCGACTCTGAGCGTGATGCTGATGGTAACCGCTTACCAGATACCAACTTCCCTTATGGTACTTCAATTGCTTCTGTTCAGGCGCGATTCCCGCCAACCGCAGGCAACGAAATGCGTGGTGGATTCTTTCCTGATGCTGACCGACAAACGGTCAGAGACATGTATTTACCCCGCTTTAATAACACTGACCCGAGTTTTGTCAGCTCATGGCCTACCGCTTTTGCGCTGGCTTATGGTGATGCCGAAATGACATTCAACCGTATCGCCGATGCCATCGGTGCTTATGAAGACTCTATGTTATTTGTTAACAGCCCATGGAAAGCCTATCTTGAAGGGGATGAATATGCCCTGACCAGAAAGCAAAAAGCTGGAGCGGTATTGTTTTTCACCTCAAAAGAAGAGGGTGGTGCAGGTTGTTCAGGTTGTCACCAAGGCACAACCTTATCGGGGCCTGAGTACCATTTGGTCGCATTCTCACAGTTTGGACCAGGTAAAGGCAACCCCAGTGGTACTTCAACCAGCACTGACTATGGTCGCGAAATCTTCAGTGGTGAAGAAGCCGATCGTTTTCACTTTCGTCCACCGAGCTTGTTAAATGTTGAAGTGACCGCGCCTTATGGTCACGTTGGTATTTATCAAAAACTAGAAGAAGTGGTGGGTCATTATGGTAATCCGCGTAAGTCTATCAACAAGTTGTTTGGTGCTAAAAGAGGCGTGCCATTTGTTAAAAATGCCCCTTTCTGTCGTCTGCCACAGGTTAAGGCTTTAACCGCCAAAAACCAGCAATCGTGTGAAAGCATGTATCCTAATGCTTATGCCAATTCCATTGAAGTAGTGACGCATTTAGAGCAGGCGAATGATTCAGACAGTGGTGTGGAAGCGACCAATCCGTTACACGGGATTAAAAAGCTTTCGCGCAGAGAAGTTAAACAAGTGACAGCCTTCTTAACTGCACTGACTGACCCTTGTGTGAAAAGCCGTGAATGTTTAGCGCCATGGATTATCGATGGTAATGACAGCGCAGCCTTCCCAGATGATAAACCTCTGGTGGGTGTTGATGCCATGGGGCATGAGCTTTAGTCTCAATCGCAGTCATTAAGAGTCATTAAGTAGGAGCACCTTTGGGTGCTCCTATCATCCCAACCTCTGATCAAAACACCTGATAACTAAACTGTTGCCCATCAATAAAATATTCTGACTGCTCACCTATTTGCGACATTGGCATCATCGCCGGACCTGTGGGTTCGACCAGCACAAACGTGCGACCCTCAAGTCTGAGCGTTTTATCGTTGCCACGGTAGGCCATCTGGACGCCGAGCAGGGCGTGCTCTGGCATATAAATAATCACCGCTTTTCTGCGTGGGTAGAGGGCGTTAAACAGGCTGCCCATTAAGGTGACCTTACTGTCGCAATCTCCCTGATTATTGTTGAGTAAGCGTAAAGGCGGGCTGAATCCGGCACCGTTGGATTCACGGCGGGATTCGAGGGTGGAGTAGGGGATGCTCTGAACAAAAGCGAGTATAAACTCGAGCATGGCACGGCCTTTAAGTTTTGGCTGGTGGTTGAGTATGGCTTGGGCGATGGGTTTTAAATCTTCACGGCTTTCTTTGGCAATACGGGCATGATGAGGTTTAATACCACTTTGGCCAAAAGTGTCGGTTAGGGTGTCGTAGTAGTTTTTCTTTAAATAGGCCGCAAGCATGGTGTCGCGGGTTTTGTTGAGGGTGATAAGGGTGTTTTTAACGATTTGTTCATCTTCGCCAGTGGCTTTAATTTCAATGCCGTTAGGGCGATTGGTTAAATGAATGCGGATTTTTTTCGGATCGAGTTTGGCGGTGGCTTTTTGCAGTGCTACCAGAATATTGCGTTGCACGACATTGCCTTGATAGGCTTTTAAATGGCGAAAACGGCTGAACAATACTTTGTTTTTGATGGTAAATTCGAGTTTTTGTGCTTTGCCCGCGTGATCTTTAAAATGATAGGCAAAGTGGGTTTGGCCGTCTTTAACGGTTTTACGAAAAGACAATTGTTCAGCGCTAAGCTCAACAGAAAAGGGGAGAGTAAAGGTGCAAAATAGCACAGCGATAAGATAAAGGTGGGTTTTGTTCAAGGTAGCTGACCTGTTGTGGTGATGATATATTCAAGCTTTAATGTGCTCCGCTTAGATAGTCAGTATAGCTCACAGGTTACCCGGCACAAGTAGGTATTGTCTTTTTGCGTTTCAGGGCTTAAAAACGCTATACTAAGGTGTATGCACATTGTAGGAGTTAAATCATGACACAAGCGAAAACACCAACCCTTAGTTTGGGTGAACGCTGGGATTATTTTATTGCCGCTCAAATTGAACAGGGACATTATAGCACTGCCAACGAGGTTGTTCGCGATGCGCTACGCCTGATGGAAGAGCGACAAGATGCAACCGCAGGGCTACGGGCTGCCTTACAAGAAGGCGAAGATAGCGGCGATGGCGGTCCTATGGATGCGGCTATGATTAAAGCCGAAGTCCTAGGGGAAATGGGGCATATCGGCTAGATGCGAACCGTTCACCTTCAGGTTAAAGCTCGTCAAGATTTAAAAGATATTTTACGTTATTCGATTGGGGAGCATGGCTGGGAACGCGCAGAGCGTTATTATGATTCCCTGACCAACGGGATTGAATCGCTATGTAAGAACCCTGAACTTGGATTTTCCCGGGCAGATATCAAACCTGACTACCGCCAACTGCCAATTGAAAAGCACCATGTTTTTTATAAAGTAACCTCGACTCAAATCCGTGTTGTTCGCATTTTGCACGAACGCGCTTTAAAAACGAAGCATTTGTGATTCAAACAAAAAACAGCCTGGTTCAAGTCTCGCGATTTTCCTGCTAAAATCCCCCCACTTTTTATTCCAATCAAAAGAGCAAAACGATGACAGATTTCCTGATTGCCCCTTCTATTTTATCCGCCGATTTTGCCCGTCTCGGTGAAGATGTCGACAAAGTATTGGCCGATGGTGCAGATGTAGTGCATTTTGATGTGATGGACAATCATTACGTGCCTAACCTGACCATTGGTCCGATGGTCTGCTCGGCGTTAAGAAAATACGGTATTACCGCGCCTATTGATGTTCATTTGATGGTGAAACCTGTCGACAGCATGATTGAAATGTTTGCCGATGCTGGCGCGTCTATCATTACTTTTCACCCGGAAGCGTCAGAACATGTTGACCGCAGCTTGCAACTCATTCGCAGTAAAGGCTGCAAAGCGGGTTTGGTGTTTAACCCCGCAACCCCACTACATGTGCTTGAACATGTGATGGATAAGCTAGATGTTATTTTGCTAATGTCAGTCAACCCTGGTTTTGGCGGTCAGTCGTTTATTCCTCGGACCCTTGAAAAATTACGCCGTGTGCGTCAACGTATTGATGCCAGTGGTTATGATATTCGCCTCGAAGTGGATGGCGGCGTTAATGTCGCGAATATTCGCGAAATCGCCGAAGCAGGTGCGGATATGTTTGTCGCCGGTTCTGCCATTTTCAATCAGCCTGATTATGCCACGGCCATCGCTGCTATGCGTGAGCAATTGGCGCAAGTTGATGTTAAAGCCAAAGACGAAGGTTGAGTTTGATGAGCAAAACCAAAACCAACACCACAACCAGCACCACATCTAATGCAACTCCTAGCATGGTAAGGAAAAGCCCCTATGCTGCCATCGCCTTTGATTTAGATGGCACTTTGGTTGATACAGTGCCCGATTTGCTGGTGTGTGCCAATCTGACCATGCAGGCGCTGAATCGGCCTCAAGTTAGTATTGATGAAGTGCGTTTATGGATAGGTAATGGTATCGAAACCATTGTCCAACGCACGTTAAGTGGCGATTATGTCGTAGACTCGACGTTAGACCCGGCGCTGGTGGCTGATGCGGTGGCTTTGTTTAAAGGTTTTTATCTTGAGCATATTTATGACCGAAGCGTGTTGTATCCCAATGTCCGTGAAACGTTAGAAAAGTTGCATCAGTTGGGTTTACCATTGGCGGTGGTGACCAATAAAGCGCGTCAATTTACCGTGTTGCTGTTAAAAGCCCTCGCTATTGACCACACTTTTGATATTATCATTTGCGGCGATGACCTTGAGGAGAAAAAACCTCATCCAATGCCCATGCTGTCTGCGCTCGAACAATTGTCATTAGCACCTCACCAGTTATTGCTGGTCGGTGATTCGAAAAATGACCTGCTCAGCGCCCAGCGTGCCGATGTTGACCGTGCCTTCGTGACTTACGGATATCATCAGGGCATTAATGCCGATGATTATTCGCCGCAGTATCGCTTTGATGACTTTGGCCAATTACAAACGTTGTTTGGCCTTTAACTGTATTGAAGTAACTATTCAGTGCACTCATCTTTCGCACCATAACTGCGTTATTTTCGTACTCAAACAGTTACATATGACCTATATGCGCCTGTTTTCCGTGCGAAAATGCCTTGTTCTGAAGCGAAATCTAAGCACGCTGAACAGTTACGTAATCAATTAATGAAAATATAGAGAATAAGAAAATGACGAAACCCGTTGTATTAAGTGGTATCCAGCCTTCTGGTGGATTAACGATTGGTAACTACATGGGCGCACTGAAACAGTGGGTGGCCATGCAGGAAACCCATGAGTGTTTTTATACCCTAGTCGATTTACACGCCATTACGGTCAGACAAGACCCGCAAAAATTACACAATGCCAGTCTCAGTTCATTGGCTTTATTACTGGCTTGTGGGGTAGACCCGAAACAACACCCCACCTTTATGCAATCTCATGTACCGCAACACGCTCAGCTGGGTTGGCTACTGAACTGTTATGCCCAAATGGGTGAATTGAACCGTATGACACAGTTCAAAGACAAGTCGCAAAAAAATGTCAGTAATATCAATGTCGGTTTGTTTAGTTATCCGGTGTTGATGGCCGCCGATATTTTATTATATGCTGCCGATGATGTGCCCGTGGGCCAAGACCAAAAGCAACACCTTGAATTGGCCCGTGATATCGCGACCCGCTTTAATAACCTTTATGGCGAAACCTTTAAAGTGCCAGAACCTTATATCCCTGAGGTTGGCGCTAAAATAATGAGCCTGCAAGAACCGACCAAGAAGATGTCTAAGTCTGATGATAATCCAAAAAACTTTATCGGTTTGTTAGAAGAGCCGAAAAAAGTGGCCAAGAAAATCAAAAGCGCAATGACCGATTCTGATGAGCAAGCACGGATTTATTTTGATGTGGCTGAAAAACCAGGGGTTTCTAACCTGCTGACTTTGCTGTCTTGTACCACAGGCAAAAGCATCGAAGCGCTGGTGCCGGAGTATGAAGGTAAAATGTATGGTCACCTTAAAGGTGATGTTGCTGACGCGGTAGTGGGTTTTATAACCCCATTGCAGCAGCGTTTTCATGAGTATCGCAATGATACGACTCTGCTCAATGCGGTGATGAAAGAGGGCGCTGAAAAAGCCTCTGCTCGTGCTGAAATCACCCTTAAGCGGGTGCATGAAGCGATTGGTTTGGTAGCTCGGGTAGTATAAAACCTCGGATAACAAGATCCTTTGATAGGATCTTGTTGCAAATGCCACCTATTTGGTATTTTTAAACGGTTCTGATGTGCGTGAGCGGGCACAATAACCAATATCGACTATTCTTTAAAATAACGCTTACCTGCACGGGATTAATCCATTATCACCGCAATGTCCTTCACATCTTTGGCCAATAACTGCGCTGTCAGTCGGGTAATGTTGGCCATATTCATGTGGTTAAGCTTCAGTTTTCTTAGCCCGCCCACTCAGGCCGAAGCAATGCGCTTTGAGCGAATTTCAACGGCTCAAGGGTTATCGCAAATAACCATCAACGATGTGTTGCAGGACCGTCAGGGGTTTATGTGGTTTGCCACTCAGGATGGTTTAAATCGTTATGATGGTTACCAGTTCAAAATCTATCGGCACGATAACGCAGATCCTTATTCTTTACCTGGCAATTGGGTTGATTGCTTATTTGAAGACCGCTCTGGTCAATTGTGGCTGGGTGTTACTAGCGGGGGGTTAGTCAAATTTGAGCCGCAATCCGATCGTTTTATTACCTATACCCATGACCCTGAGAACCCAACCAGTATCACCGATAATTTTATCACCTCAATCAGCCAAGACCTTGATGGCGATTTATGGTTGACCACGCGTGTGGGCGGATTGAGCCGTTTTAATATCGATACTGAAACCTTCACTAATTACCCCCACGATCCTGCTGACCCCAATAGTTCTGCCGCACAGGGCCACTATACAGTGATGGTTGATCACAGCAATACGGTTTGGGTGGGTACTGAGGGTGGTGGATTAAGCCGTTTTAATCGTCAGAACAATAACTTTAAGCATTTTAGGCATGACCCGGATGATGCCACTTCACTGAGCAATGACCGGGTTTATAGTCTATTCGAAGATCGTAATCACAGCTTATGGGTGGGCAACTTGGCGGGTGGACTGCATCGTTTTGATGCCGAGAATGAGACTTTTGTCCGTTATCGTCTACCTGGTGAACCTGCCAACAAGCGGTTTTTTATCAGTGGAATTTTCGAAGACTCTGGGTTTAAACTGTGGATTAACACAGGCACAAAAGGGCTGTTCAGGTTTGACCGCACTAGTGGCGATTTTGAAGGGGCTAAGTATGACCCTTTAAATTCTTTGAGCCTTAGCAGTAACAAGATTCGCTCAATCACTGAAGATCATAGCGGTATTATCTGGGTTGGTACTCTGGACAATGGCATCAGTAAATATAATCCTCAAACCACCTATTTTCAGCATCAGTCTCATTTGTTTAGCCAATTTAACCAGCATAATATCTGGGCAATGCTGGCAACCCGTGCTGGTGAGATTTGGCTGGGGGTTGAAGATGATGGTTTGGCGAGAATTAACCCGGTTAGTGGTGAAATTGCCCATTTAACCTATCAAACACCAGGGACGCCACCAGCGCCGGTTGTCGCCTTGCTCGAAGATCATGCAGGCGTGGTGTGGGGAGGCACCATGGGCGATGGTTTATTCCGTTTCAACCAGGCTGATCAGAGTTTTAGCCATTTTTATACGGATGAGGACAATGATAACAGCCTTAGCAGTAACCAAAGAGTGGTGGCACTGATGGAAGATGGCCATCATAATTTGTGGATTGGCACGGGTTATGGGTTAAATCGTTGGGATTCAAGTCGCCGCAAAATCACCCGTTTTATCCACCAGCCAGATGACCCATTGAGCATCGGTTCGGTGGTGATACAAACATTATTTGAAGACGTCGAGGGTGAGATATGGATTGGTCTTTATGATAACGGTCTGGATCGTTTTGACCAAGCCAGCGGTACTTTTGAGCATTTTCGCCATGACCCAAACAATCGTAATAGCCTGAGTAGTAATAAGGTCCTTTCTATTCACCAATCGCCCGATGGCCTATTTTGGATAGGTACTGATGTCGGATTAAATCAATTTAATGCCAAAACAAAAACCTTTAGCCATTATGGTTTGGCCCAAGGATTAAGTAACGAGACCGTGATGGCGGTGATGGGGGATGAAGCTGGATTTTTGTGGCTGACCACCAACAATGGGCTTAATCGTTTTGATCCACGCAGCGAAACTTTTAATGTCTATACCGTGAGCGATGGGATCAATAACAGTGAATTCTCTTCAGGGTCTTTTGTGGTCACGCCTTCAGGTAAAATGTTGGTGGGCGGTATCAATGGTCTTAACGCTTTTTATCCGCAAGACATCAAAGATGATAAAACCGAACCTGTCATCGTTTTCACCGACTTTCTATTGAATAACAAATCGCTGCCACCGATGCACTTAAGACAACCCGGGCACTCGGATCGCGCTAGCTACGCTAAGTTTACCACCGTGATTAATCAAACCCAGTCGTTGGTGTTGAACCATCATGATCAGGTGTTTACCTTTGAATTTGCAGCGTTGCATTATGCCAACCCACAGCAAAATCAATATGCTTATCAACTGCTGGGGTTTGATAACGATTGGGTCTACACCGATGCTTTGCACCGTCGTGCCACCTATACCACCATGGCCGCTGGTGAATATGAGTTTCGGGTTAAAGCCAGCAATGGTCATAATGTCTGGGGCAGCGAACACCGCAGCATCAAAGTCACCATCTTACCTGCGCCTTGGCGCACTTGGTGGGCTTATAGTGTCTACATCGCCCTAATTGGTGCGGTTATTGGTGGGTTTGTTTATCTGCGAGCCAAAAAACTGGCAGCAGAGCGCAAGACCGTGATGGCCATTAGTGAGAGTGAACAACAACTTAGTTTGGCGTTATGGGGCAGTGGTGACCAACTGTGGGATTGGGATAAAACCCGTGGATTTGTGCAGCGAAAAAATATCATCAGCCATTTTGCTTTTGATGTGCGCCAGCCATTAATAGGTGGGTTGAATGATTTGTCGGACATTATTCATGAGGATGATAAAGCCAGTTTTGAACAGGCATTGGCGGCGCACCGTTGTGGTGATAAAGACCATTTTGAATGCACCTATCGACTCCAAGACATCAGCGGTGAATGGCGCTGGGTGCTCGACCGGGGTAAAATTGTCGATATGGATCAACACGGAGAAATTCAACGCTTTACCGGGACGCTGCAAGATATTCATCACACGTGGCAAGCCAAAGAAGCGCTACGAGAGTTAAACGAAACCCTAGAGCATAAAGTCATCGAGCGCACCCAGGCGTTACAAGACTCCATTGACCAATTAAAAGCGGCGCAGCAGCAATTGGTTGAAGCAGAAAAAATGGCGGCATTGGGTAATCTGGTGGCTGGTGTTGCCCATGAGGTCAACACGCCGTTGGGTATTTGCATCACCATGGTCAGCCTACACCTTGAACGACTCAAAACAATCAACCAACAAATGGCCTCTGGCACCGTGACACGTAAGTTGATGAACAGCTATTTTGAGCAAACCGAACAAAGCCAGACCTTGGTCGAGAGCAATTTGCATCGGGCGGCAGAGCTGGTGCAAAGTTTTAAAAAGGTGGCGGTCGAACAAACGGCGGATAAGCTCGATGAGATTGTTTTTCATGATTACCTAGCAGAGGCGATTAAAAACCTGCAAAGCGTTCAACCGCGACTGGCCGATAATCAAGTGAGCATTACCCTGTTGTCGCAGGGAGACTGGGTGATAAAAACCTGGCCGGGGGCGTGGTGGCAATTATTGTCTAACCTGACTGAAAACTCTCTAGACCATGGTTTTTTCGATCTAACCGTCGGTGAAATCACCATAAACGCCCAGCTTAAGCACAATCAGTTATCTGTGGTGTATCGAGATAATGGTAAAGGTATGAGCAAAGCTGAACTGGACAAAATCTACGAACCATTTTACACCACCGCGCGAAGTCGCGGCTCTAAGGGATTGGGCATGCACATTGTTTATAACTTAGTGGTGCAAAAACTGGGCGGCAGTATTCGCTGTCAAAGTGCGCCGGGGCAGGGGGTTGAATATACGATTGAACTTCCGCTGTAGCTAAAATGGCTTGAAAAGCTCATTATTTTCCTATAAAACCCGCTATCTCTTGATTTTTACCGGTTTCTCAAATTATGAATAAAGTTATTTTCTTTCGATGTTTTGGTATTTTATTGGCTATTTTTATCGGCTCATTTTGCCAATTTTATTTCTTCGCCGATGAGCAAAACGGTTCTTGGGATGTGTTGTTTAAATATCCTGCTCTTTGGTTCGTTTATATCATCGTTGGATTTGGTATCACTGAATATTTATATCATTGGGTAGCAAAAGAGAGATGAAAATAGCGCCAATTTTGATTCACTTAAGAAGGAATCTCAATGGTGTGTTCCCCCACACTACTCAGTTCGCCCTTCGGGCAAAAAATTCAAAACCCGCTATCCTTATATCAATTGAGTGTTAATG
>JBLGCB010000107.1:0-16851 GCA_047617105.1 Phenylobacterium sp.
TCCGCCCTCCAGCATCACGCACTAAAAAACCTCAAACTTTAAGCTATTATAGAAAAGCGGTTCAGCATTGAACCGCTGGGGGACTATTGTATTTGTAACCCTGAACCCCACCTATTTGATCAGAGCCTTTGTTTTCTACGTTCAATGATGAAAGGTTCAAGGTATGTACTCAAATTGATGAAGTGAGAACAATATAATTTCCGCAAAACATCATTTCGATATACTTTATTCCTAATGCCGTTTGCGCCACGTTCCCACCAATTTAATAATTCAATTGCGGCGTCATACACTTCATAATCAATCTCTGGCTTTTTGGCTATTAAGAGAATAGCACTTGGTTCTGAGTTTGAATTATCTCTGAAAGAGGCTAATTGTTTGTTACAAGTATTATAAACTGAAGAATCCTCAAGGCTTTTTTCAAAATCTAAGGCATTTTTACTTCTTGCTAAGTGGGAGTTTGCGCGTAATGACAGAATAGCGACAATTGAACCAAAGAGGGCAACGACAGTGGTTATCATCGCTGGAAGGAATATTGGGTTATCTGATACGGCACAGATTAGAAACGCATAAAAACCATCAGATATTTCACACGAAATTGCGGTTGCTATAATTAAAACCCGTCACGGTCATGTTCAGAATACATAAGATTTACCCTATAGATTAGATAGATATGAATAGAGTTTATATTAAAATAGCAGGTCTTACAACGTTATTTTGTTGTCTACAACCGCATAAACATCAGCTTACGCATTACCTGCTCATCAAACATCGGCCGTTGATCAATCTCGACCATACCCACAGAACACAAGGTTTGCCAGCTAGCGATATTGTCAGGATGCACAGTCGAAAATAGACGTTTTATCCCAGCTGTTTTGGCCATATCAAGCCGCATTCGGGTCATCTGTTTATTGATGCCTTGGCCTCGGTAGTCAGGGTGAACCAGCGTGAATAAAATCATCGCGGCATGTTCACAGGGCCCCACTTGGCGCAAATAATCCGGCCACTGTTGTAAAAACTCCAGCACCGCATAACCGACCAATTGTTCACCACTATAAGCCAATATACTGGCACACTTGATGCCCTGAGTTCTGATAAAAAAATTACGATCTGGCGGGTAAAGATAAGGTGCGGCGTTTTGTTGCACAATGTCTGCGGTTAAGGCCAGTAGCGCATCGATATGGCGAAAACCTTTGCTGTGTTGATCAATGATTTGGTAAGTAATTGGCATGAGAAAAAAAGGATAATGGTTGAGGAAAATAGGCGAGCGCAGGTTTATAACGCAGCGTCGCCCAATGTTTATATCAGTAATGCGGGCAATTAATTGCCGATATGATAGGCCAAATGCTGATGGAATCGAACGTTAAATTCTTCTCGTTCAGGGGTCATATCCAAAGTTTTGGCGGTTAAGCGTAGTGCCTTGTCAACGGTTTCCATAAACTTGCCATAACCATTGTTGTCGATGTTTTTCTCGGTGGCCGAGAAAATAATCTGAGCATAATCGACCAGCTGATCATCCTGATGACGACAAATAAACTGATTGCGTGGCGCAAGCGGGTCATAACCTAACATACGTAATTCACCGACATTCTGCTCCAGCTTTTTGTCGCTGTTTCGTATAATTGGTGCAGAGCGATCGGCAATAAATGCACCATTAAGCAAGTTATGGTGCGTAGCGGCTTTGGTTACCGCATCGCCAAGCATGGCATAAAGCGCGGCATAGGGGGTTTCGCTGTTCAGGTCGATATCCACCCGCTTTAACAATCTGCGAGTCAGCGGAAAGCTGGCGACCACGTAGCTGATGGTGTCATGTTTTTCAGGCAAAGCGATGTCACTGGCTTTATAGCGGTTTTCAATTTTGCGCAAAGTGTGGCCATGGGTGGCCTCAGTGCCTTTTTGACGGGCAAATAAATCGTAAGTCAGGTGCTGGTGATCACGTAAACGCACGGCTTCTAATGGAATGCCCGCCGCTGGCAATAATTTATGCAACATTTGACGAACTTGATGGTGATAACCCGCAGCATTGAGGCGGATATCTTCGCCGGTCGACAAAAACAGCAAAGACACTTTTTGTGCCCGCTTGCTGCCGTCGAAATGGCTTTTGTAAGACTGATGATAAGACGGGTTATAAAACACTAACATCTGTTGTTCGGTTTCCCAACAGCGTAACTCTTGACTGAAACGAACTCTGGGTAATTTATCATTGGCAATAAAATGAACATTCTCAATACCTGCCTGCTCACATTCTGTGAAAAACAGTTCTGACAGCTTTTGATAAAAACCCTGCCACGGTTTAAGTTTGTCAGCGTTGTCTTTGTCTGCAAAAAGTGCCAGTAATTCATCGGTAATTTTAAACTCTGCCAATAGATATTGGTTATAACGCGAGTTCGATGGAAGGTATACTTTATTGGCAGTATTGCGATGTCGATGAGGTGACATGATGTTCAGTTTCCTTACAATTGTTTCTGGGCAATTGTCTTAATAAATAGAGCGAAAAAAAATGGTTGGCTAGTTCACTGTTGGCTGCAATCATAGTGACCAGATGCAGTGAGTATGCGGCGCTAATATAACCCAAATATGACAATCGTCAAGCCGCTTTTTTAGATTATTATTTATGCGCTTATAAGTGATTGTTTGGGGCCGAAACCGGACAGAAAATAAGGTGAATCGTTATGCAAAATAATGGCGTGCTCAGCCATGGCTTAGCCATCACTCTGTCATGATCGGGGTTTGATACAAATTGTTAATTATTAATCCCGCCTTAGCGATGCCTTTTAAAAACAATGCTGTTATATTATCAATTGGCTAATTTTTCATTTACATAAAACAAACTTTTTTCTGACACTTTTTGGTAGGCAGTGCTCAAAAAGCGAGTCATGGTGCTGAGATTAGCCCTATTATTACAATCGATATACAGAAGGTAGACCATGAACCAACAATTACAAATAACGCTGATAGCGACAGCAGTCTCTGCTGTGCTCGGCAGTACAGCTGCCGCGGCGGCATTGCCAACGCAAGCTGGATTAGCCAATTTTGACCAAAATGCTGCTAATGCGCTAAAGAATGTGCAAAACCCAGCGGCTTATAATGTGGTTAAAACCAGCCCAAAAGCGCGCGCTATGCAACAAAAGGCGCTTTCAAAAGCACAACTATCCGCCCGACAGGTGAATAAAAACAGCCTAAATGGCCAAGGTTTTACCCCAGTCGTTAAAAGTGATCACTTCGATAGTGCTTTAAATACCCATACGTTCAGTTGGGCGCAAGCGAAACATCAAAACAAAGTTTATCCTTTTTCTGTCTTAAGCCGTAGTTCAGCGGTGGCGCAAGCGAGTAAGCATTATGTCAGTCAGCTTGGCGCGAAACATGGCGTCTCTGCCGCGGCTTTTGAACAAGCTGAGTTAAAATATGTTTCTGATAGCTCAAACGGTGCGATTATCAGCAAGTACCAGCAAAAAGAAAATGGTATCGAAGTTTATGGTCGTCAGTTAAATGTGTTGATGAACCAACAGTTGTCGCTGGTTGCCACCAGTGGTTACTTTGCCAATATGAAAGCCCCGCAAAGAACACTGGTCGGACAGTTCAAATTATCTGCCGAGCAAGCGGTGAGTAAAGCGTTTGCCAATATCGGCGGCGGTGCGGTCAAACTTGAAAAATCTAAAGATAAAGCCAATTATGAGCGCTTTACCGCCAGCAGTAAAAGCCATACTTTTTCTGAAATGCCTCGGGGTAAAAAGGTTTATTACCCCGGCGCGAAGCGACTTATCCCGGCTTATTATGTTGAGATTATGGCCAGCCCTAAAGGCTCTACTTCACTCATCGCTTATAGCCATATCATTTCAGCGGTAGATGGCAGCGTGTTAAATCGTACTAACCAGGTGCAATCAGACAGCTTCAACTATACCGTCTTTGCCGATAGCACTGCCCCTTATACCCCTTTTGATAGCCCTTATGGTAACGACTTAACCCCACATCCCACTGGCGTTTATGACGATAACATCACCGAAACTCAGGTGGCGATGAATAATGTCAGCCTAACCCACAGTGGTATTTCGACCAACGATCCTTGGTTGCCTGAAGGCGCAACGACTACCACAGGTAACAATGTCGATGCTTATGCTGACTTGGTTGAGCCGGATGGTTTTAACGAAGGTGATATGAGACCCAAAGTCACCAGTGAAAATACCTTTGATTATCCCTACGATGCCAGCGATAAAGCAACGACGGAAGCGAATCGTCAATCGGCCATTGTTAATCTGTTTTACGTCAATAACTACCTCCATGATACGTATTATGATCATGGCTTTGATGAAGCGGCGGGTGTGGCACAGATGGACAACTATGGCCGTGGCGGGATCGAAGGTGATCCGATTCATGCTGAGGCGCAAGATTATACCGGTTTAAATAATGCCACTATGGCAACACCTGCCGATGGTGTGTCACCGCGGATGCATATGTTCTTGTGGCAAACCGATACCATCCGTGATGGCACTGTCGACAACCCAATTATCGAACATGAGTGGGGCCATTATATTTCTCATCGCCTGACGGGCGGCGGTATGTATGTCAATAATCAAGGTGGCAGTATGGGTGAAGGTTGGGGTGACTTTTTTGCCCTGATGACCATGGCTCGCGCAACGGACCAGCTATTACCGGGTAATGATCAATTTCAGGCGACTTATAATGACGGCGGTTATGCCGTTAATAACGGTTACGTCGAATATCCTTATTTCTTTGGTTTGCGTCGTGTGCCTTACACCACCAATATGGAACATAACGCACTGACCTTTAAACATATTATGGATGGAGTGGCTATTCCAACGTCGCATCCCATTAATGGTCTTTACACCTCTCGTGATGAAATGGCTGGTTTGTATAACTCAGAAGTGCATAACGCGGGTGAAATCTGGGCGTTGATGTTGTGGGAAGTGTATGTCGCGTTGTTGAATCGTGACGGTGTAAGCTTCAATGACTCGCAAGGCCGGATGATGGATTATATGGTGGCGAGCATGAAAGTCACCCCGTTCGCGCCAACCTATACCGAAGCCCGTGATGCCTTGTTAGCCGTGGCATTGGCCACCGATGAACAAGATTATAACGTGATACGTACTGCCTTTGCCAAACGCGGCATGGGGGTGACTGCGGTATCGCCTGATCGTTTCGCACCAGGATTTGGTAGTGGTGATGGTCATGCAGGTGTGGTAGAAAGTTTTGAGGTTAACGGCAGCGCGGTAGCTGTGCAAGGTGTCGCCCTTGATTTGCAAAATAATAGTCAAACAGGGGCATTTTGTGATGTTGACGGCGTGCTAGATGCGGGTGAAACTGGACTGATATCACTGAGCATTGAAAATATGGGCACTCTGGCGTTGAGCGGTATTAAAGCTCAGGTCACGACTAAAGCGGATATTACCTTTGCCAATGAAGGGGTTATCGATTTTGCCGATTTAGCCAACTGGAGAGACAGCACCACCGCCACCATCGAGGCGACGTTAAACAGTGCACGAATGAATGATGAGGTTAATCTGGTGATTAACTTTATGTCAGACGACCGTGATGTGGTTTTACCACCGGCGGTTGAAATGACCTTGGCGGTTAACTATGACCTTGAAGCCAATCGAGCAGCAGAAGATTTTGAAGACCCTATTACCACTTGGGTCGACTGGACCAGAACCATGCAGATTGATAATGGTGGTAGTGATACTCAGCATTTCATCAGTCAGTGGGAAGTTTATGATGACTTTGATTTTGGCAATATCGCGTTTGGTCCAAACCTATCGAGTGAGAATGATATTTCAATGATCTCTCCTGAGATTGTGGTGGCTGACGAAGGTGATTTTGCGATTAACTTTGAGCATTATTATGATTTTGAATTTGGTGATCCAAATACCCCTGGTGATGAAACTGCCTGGGATGGCGGGGTTGTAGAAATCAGTGTTGATGGTGGCGAGTGGAGCGATGTGACGGCGGCTGGTGGTAGCTTCTTGGTCGGTTATAATGGCACCATTTCTGATACCAATCCGGCATTATCGGCCCGTGAAGGTTATGTTAGTGTTATTCCAGCTTTTTGGATTGAAGCCGAGACAGTCACTTTTGCACAGGGTACTTTAAATGGCAAAGCGATTCGTTTTCGTTTCAGAATCGGTTCTGATCAGTCAGTGGCTGCTTGGGGTTGGAATATTGATAATATCACTTTAACTAACGCTAAAACGGCGACGCCTTTCTCTTCATTGATAGAAGACAGTGGCATTTGTGTTAATCGTGCACCATTTATAACTGGTGTTGCAGGTCCTGAAACTGCGCTGGAAACCACCAACGTAACATTAACCGGGTCTGGTTTTGACCATGATAGCGGCGATTTGGCTTATAACTGGACTCAAACTGCCGGTACGCCTGCCACATCGCTAGAATCTGCTGGTTCAACATTAACGTTTAATGCGCCAAGGGTTGCAGTGGATGAAGTAATTACTTTCTCTGCGGTGGCTTTTGATGGTGCGTCAAGCTCAACTGAATCAAAGGAAATCTCGGTGACGGTGATTGCCAATGCATCGCCTGCTATCAGTGCTGAGCAGGCAACCGCGACGGCCAATGAAAGAGGTTCGGTGACCCTGGCTGTTAGCGGCACAGACCCTGAGAACGATAGTTTAACTTACGTGTGGATGCTCAATGAAGAAACATTGGCCACGACCACTGAGCCGTCATACGACTTTACGCCGCCATCGGTATCACAAGATGAAGTGATGATTATCAGCGTTTTGGCGTTTGATGGCATCGACTACAGCGAACCGACTGAAATCGCGGTCAGTGTTGTGGCCAATCAGGCACCGGTTGTCACGCCAACGGCTGCGGCGGTCACGATGAATGAAGGTGATACTGTTAACTTATCGGTCAGTGGTACTGACTTTGAGAATGAAGCGTTTGATTATCAGTGGAAGATGGATGGTGTGGTACAGCCAAACAGTAGTGACTCGTTGAGCTTTACTGCCCCGGCGGTGGATGACGAAACCAACGTGGTCTTTAGCGTCACTGCTTGGGATGGGGATGCGACTAGCGAAGCGGTAGAAATCGTGGTGTCTGTGTTTGCTTTGCAAGTGCCGGATGTGGTGCTACCACCGCCGGTAGTTGATACCAACACCAATAGCAGAAGTAGTGGCAGCGGCGGCCTAGGGTTATTTGCCTTGTTGCTGGCACCGTTGGCGTTTATGCGTCGTCGTAAGCAACGGTAGGTTGTGTTGATGTAACCAGTAAAAGCCCGGGTTTACCGGGCTTTTTTGTGATTTTGCAATGTTGATGTGGGCTGTGGGAATTGTTATTTCCGATAATTTGTAACGTCGCAGGGTAAATAGCAGGGGAGTGGGAACAGTTTCTACGTGTTTGGCTGGTTGATCTAACCTATGAATAACTAACATCCCTGTGGTCGGTCCTGTCGGCATCCATGCCTCCACCTCAGGGGGACAAAAGCTGTGGGCACTCGCTTTAGTCCCCCTTCGCCCTACATTTCATCAAACTTCTGATTAATCAGCCCTTCAACCGCCAGTAATGCGGCTTGCGCATCTTTACCTTCGGTAGTCACAATGATGTGTTTGCCCATGTTACCTTCTAATAACAGCAACGCCATCACGCTGTCGGCGGAGGCTTCTTTTTCACCTTGTTTGATCATGATTTGGGCATCAAACTGCTGGCCCAGTTGCACCAGCTTGGTGGCTGCGCGAGTGTGCAAGCCAAGCTTGTTTTGAATCAGCAATTCTTTGGTGAAGATGGCCATGTTAACGGTTTAACTCGCGGTGGCGTACTTGCACGCTGGGGTAAAGTTTGGCGTAGCTATTGGCCAGTGATTCGGCGACAAACACTGAGCGATGCTGACCACCGGTGCAACCGATGGCCACGGTGAGGTAGCTGCGGTTGTTTCTTTCGATATGCGGCAGCCAAGTGCTTAAGAAGTTGTTTACCTGCCAGGTGAACTTGGCGACGATGGGGTGTGAATTAAGATAGTCTTTGACCCCTTGATCTTGTCCGGTCAGTGGTTTTAATTCTGGTTCCCAATGGGGATTAGGCAAAAAACGCACATCAAAGACATAATCGGCATCTTTGGGGATACCATGTTTAAAACCAAACGATTCAAATACCAGCGACAATTGCGCTGATTTTTTGCCTAATACCCGTTCTTTAACCATTTCGGTTAATTGATGGACATTATATTCGGTGGTATCGATGTACAGACTGGCTCGGGTGGCGATGGGATCAAGCAGTTCTTTTTCGTTCTGGATGGCTTCCAATAACGACATATTTTGTTTTGATAGCGGGTGTAAACGTCGGGTTTCGCTATAACGACGTACCAAGGCGCTGTCTTCGGCATCAAGGTAAATCACCTCAACATTCATTTTCGACGGTAGGTAATCGAGAATTTCGCTGAGTTCTGAGGCACTCATCGGAATATTTCTGACATCAATGCTGACGGCAATATTTTCGTATTTGGTCATCACCACGTGGGTCAGGCTGGGAAGTAGGTTGATCGGAATGTTGTCAACGCAATAAAAACCGAGGTCTTCCAGTACCCTGAGGGTCACACTTTTACCTGAACCTGAACGACCACTGACAATTATAAATTTCACGGTTTCCTCTGTGCTGCTTGTTTGTTAAAGGTTTTGAAGGTGTTAAAGGGTTTGTTGCCTATGCTGTAAGTATCGCTATCATGCCATTACTCATCCCGCATGATCAATGAAAAAAGCTCTTCGTTGGTGGATGAATGGCGGATTTTTTTCACTAGCGGTTTGTCGGTGAGCATTTGGGCAATTTCAGACAGGGTTGATAAATGTTCCTGGCTGTTTTCTTCTGGAATAAGCAGCGCGCAAAAGACATCAACATCTTGGTTGTCAATCGCATCGTAATCAAGTGGGTTTTCGGTCACGATGAAGATAGCAACGCTCTTGGTGACACCCTTAAGCCGACCATGGGGCAGGGCGATGCCATTACCAATGCCGGTGCTGCCGAGTTTTTCTCGGCTCAGCAAACTATCCAAAATATCCTGAGCAGGTACCTCAGGATATTTCTTGTGCGCCAAATCGCTGATGTATTGCAAAATACGCTTTTTGCTTTTGTAGCGGACTGCACAATGGGTGCAGTCCATACTGAGGTTTGATCGTAAATACATGAATAATTTACTGCGCCGTATTAATAAATAAAGAATTAATAAAAACTAATGAATAAAGGGATTATGGTCCCTGTCGGTGTGAACGATTAGCGACGTATCATTTTCTCTTTATGTTTAATCACTTGCCGATCGAGTTTGTCAATCAAACTGTCGATGGCGGCGTACATGTCGGTATGTTCTGAGGTCGCAAAAATTTCGCCACCATTGATATGTAAGTTTGCTTCGGCTTTTTGCACCAGCTTTTCGACATCCAAAATCACGTGTACGTTATTGATATGATCGAAATGCCGTTCTAGTTTCGCAAATTTGCCAGTAACGTAATCTTTTAAAGCGGTGGTAATTTCGACGTGACGGCCTGTAAGATTAATTTGCATAAGCATTATTCCTTCTATTGATAAGTTTATAGTAAACTCTTTCGTTGGTTAGAGGGTGGAATTGACAAGGATTCACGATATTTTGCTATTGTGCGCCTTGCGACTTTAATACCCTGGTCGGCAAGAATGTCGGCAATTTTGCTATCACTAAGCGGTTTTTGCTGATTTTCTGCGCTGACCAGTTTTTTTATTAATGCACGAATGGCTGTGGATGAACACTCACCGCCATTCTCTGTGCTGACATGACTAGAAAAGAAATATTTTAATTCGAAGATACCCCGGGGGGTATGCATAAACTTTTGGGTGGTGACCCTCGAAATAGTCGATTCGTGCATTTCGACGATTTCGGCGACATCGTTTAACACCATAGGTTTCATGGCTTCATCACCATACTCGAAGAAACCCTGCTGTTGGTGCAGGATGCAGTTAGACACCTTTAACAGCGTATCATTGCGGCTTTCTAAGCTTTTGATAAACCATTTGGCTTCTTGCAAGTGGGATTTGATAAATTGGGAGTCATCAGACTTTTTCATGGTCTTAGACATGGCAGCATATTCTTTGTTTACCCGCAGTCGTGGCATGGTGTCGCCATTAAGCTCTGCTACCCAACGGCCTTTTTTCTTAACCACGGTGACATCCGGAATAACATAGTTATTTTCTTCTTGGATAACACTGCTGGAAGGCGTGGGATTTAAGGTGTGAATCAATCGCATGACTTCGGTCAGCGATTCTTCTTTGAGTTTGGTCTTGCGCATCAGGGTGCGGTAATCTCGGGCACCGAGCAAGGCAATGTGCTCACCGACCACCAGTAATGCTTCTTTGCGCCACGGTGTATCTTCTGGGAAACGAGATAGTTGAATCATTAAACATTCACGTAAGTCTCTGGCGGCCACGCCGACAGGTTCAAAAAACTGTACTCGTTTTAATACAGCCACCACTTCATCTAACTCTATTTCGTCGCTGCCAATGCTGGCGAGAATTTCTTCGGTAGAAATGGTTAAAAACCCTTTGAGGTCGATGGCTTCGATAATCGCGGTGGCAATGGCAAAATCGGTTTCGCTAAAGGGGGTTAAATTCATTTGCCAAGTCAGATAACCTTGGATATCTTCGGTGGTTTCACCTTGATAGGACTGGGTATCTTCTGGTGGTGCGACTGCCGGGGTGTTAGGGCCTGCGCTAATGTAATCATCCCACTCAGAGTCGGTGGGTAATTCTTCGCTGATGGTGTCTTGAGTGATTGCTTCTGTGGTTTCTTGCTCTTTGGCATCGCCGTGGCCATCATCGGCGGCAGCGGTATCACTGGCGGTTTGGCTTTCGTTGTCGGCATTGTGGGCTTTGTCTTCGATGCTTTGTTCGGTTTTTTCTAGATGAGGTTCTTCGACTTCGAGTAGCGGATTGGCTTCGAGCGCGTCTTGAATTTCTTGTTGCAAATCCAAAGTCGATAATTGCAGTAAGCGAATGGCTTGCTGCAATTGCGGTGTCATCGTCAGCTGCTGGCTGAAGCGTAGTTGTAACGATTGCCTCATGTAATTATTTTTATCCCATTTATTGGATGTTGCTTATATGATTTGCCACTTTGACGGTTTCATATGACCTGGTTATTTCAGCGCCGCTGTCTCGGGCTATGTGACGATTAAGCGAGTGTTACCAGCGATTAAAAATGGTTCCTTTGGGTAACTATAGCCCAATTGCAGAAATAGTCACCTGATGTTAGTAATTTCGTAAAATTTACTGTTCACAACCGTTGATAACGTCAAGATGCCTATACATCAAATATACTGCTGTTACTGATGCGTTGTCTAGCGCTACATCTGAGTTTTGACAGAGTTTTTTCTGAGTGTGGATTTTATCACCGTTGTGTTACTGTTTTTTCAGCTGGTTTACTATTTTTAGGCGAAGTTCATATTTTAATATCACGGTGACCTAGGTATAAAGTGGCCAGATTGGATTAAAACGTTTTTATATAGTAAGAATGGTTTAAGAATATGGACCTAAGTTGGATTGTTGTGATAAAGATTTATTCTTTGAAATTATTCGACGTTAAATTGTCTGAATTCAAATCAGCCTTTTGAAAGCATTACTTTGCTTGCGTGGATCAAAATAGCCCATAATGGCGTTGGGGTTAGTGATGCACAATTGAATATGGTTTTTATCTCTGAATCCCGCATTCTGATAGAGCATTTCACCCTCTGGAAACATACCGCGGACAGAATCGTAGAAGTCTGGGTGGTTTTGTATTTTTATCTTATCAGGTTGGCCCAGCGTTTGTGCTATATCGTTATTATGCAATTGCTGTAATCGGTTGATGACTTTACAATCCAACGCACGAACAAAACTAATATCATTTTTATGGACGGTGTTTTGGGGTAAAGGATGGGTTTCGGAAAGTAAAAGGGTATGTGTTTTGGACACTTTCTTTATATATTTCGCATCCAATAAATCAAGGCAGTGCCCCAGCTTTATAAATGCGCCTATGACTGCTGGTTTGGTGATTGGCGGTTGCTCCGTAGCCCACTCTAAAGCTCGCAGATAACTGCCTTCCCAAAAATAAATGCCATTGCCTAGCCAATCGTAATCGTTATCACTGCTCGACAATGAGGCACCTTCTTTTATTATTTGATCGGCAGTGCTTTGGTCGCAACCATGGAAACCGATAACAATACTTGGTGAAGTATACATTTACTGTACTCCTGTATTCTGTTGAATATTTTCTTCAATCGGTTCTCCGGTGGTTTCATCCCTTCTATAAGTTGTTCTGACCATGTTGGTTAGATTACCGTTTTCATCAAGAATTCCAGCTTCTTGCCAACACTTGGTGATGTATTCAACAGAGACATCATTTGATGCATCATCAAGCCCGATAACCCTGCCTCTATAATCTTTTATTTCCCACTTTAGCGGCTCGCCTCTGAGTGCCGCTAATCGATTGTCCAATACTTTATCAAGACGATCTGGTTCGTCATCATCTATAAAGATGCCCATGATAACCTCCTGCTGATTTGGCTGTTGTTACTAAGCTCTAACCTGATTGTAGCTAATTTGTTAGTTTTATATCATCGCGGCAAGATATTCCAGGACACCTATGTCACAAACCCTGCTTAACTAACTACGTAATTCAATCATAGCAGGATATATAACCAGCTGCACGTTTTATTTTTGTGGCTGATTTAGCCAAAGATGTGGTTGTTAGGTAGTGTCTGTCCAGAAACGAAGTTTCTAGGCGCTAGGTAATGTGGGTCATGGATGACCCTACTTTTCAACTTGTTGAAAAGTAAGCGAAATTCCACTTGCTTGAATGGTGTTGCTCCAGAAATCTCACATGGATGTGAGTTTCTGGTGGTTCGACATTTCGACGATAAATTGGTAGGGTAAATAAGATAAAAAAAAGCCGATAACCCAAAAGGTTATCGGCTGGTCTTTTCAACAATCAACTGCTCATTGTTGAGGTTATGGCTGAGCTGATGGTTGAGGTTAAAGGATTAACGACATCCAGCAGTATCAAAATCAAGCACGATTGAAGCGCCTGCTGTGGTGCCTGATACTTTCAGGTATCCCCAGTAATCGCTGGTATTGGTGACATAAATACATTCACCATTACCCGTGTTGTTTGAACTACCGTGGTTGTCTGAGCTTGAAGGCCAGCCACCGGTTTTGTAGTCAACGCTCAAATCACCAGTACCATTACCCGTGGTGATGGCGACGCTGTTGTGACCGCTGACATCAGCAACACTAAGCCAGATGGTGTCGGCACTGCCTAAACACGCCACTACGCCATCTTCAAGACGACCGCTGGTGATAGAGCCTTGAGTAGCACAAGCATCTGGCATCGTGGATCCACCAGTATAACTACCAGTCAGCGTTGTTGTGTAAGCGTTGTAACCGTTGAGCATCACATGATAAGTACCGGCCTGAGCATTGGTGATATCGCATGATTCGGTGTTACCACCGATCCATGGACGACATTCATAAGTGCTAGAGGTTGGTGCTGAACCAAACTGAACATAAAGGTCAGCATCACCTGTGCCGCCATTGATGTTGAAGTTCAAGTCACTGGCACCTGCTGGCACATCCATAGTGAAGTGAGTATCTGAATTTTGAGCACCCGCAACACTGACGCCAACGCCATTGCTTAATGTACTACCTGTTGGTGGATCAATATCCGTAATGGTTACAGATGCATTGGCACTGCCTGTTGCGCCACTATTATCTGTCACCGTTAATACCGCAGTGTAAGAACCCGCAGCGGTATAGCTATGGCTTGGGTTAGCTGAGGTACTGCTGTTGCCGTCGCCAAAGTTCCAGCTGTAGCTGGTGATACTGCCATCCGCATCAGCAGAACCTGCGCTGCTAAAAGAGATGGCGCTATTGATTGATGCGCTGTACGGACCATTTGCACTGGCGGTTGGGTCTACTGGCCCAGGACCTGTGCCGAGTAAATCTTGACACCATTGGGCAAATTCTGCTTCGTGGCTGCTGGCGACTGAAGCCGCAGTAGCTGTAAAGGTAGACCAGTTACCTGCACGCGTGGCGGCCAACATTTGGGCCAATTCATTTGGCCGTTTTTCAAACATGAAACGCACCGCCAAATAACCCCAACGATAAATACGGTCAACATCAAAGCCATCGTAATTGGTGGCAAAAATGGTGCTTAAGGTATACAACGAACCATCAGCAATGGTGTCTAGCGCAGCTTGGTTAGTATCTTGTTGCGCGATATATTCTGCCACACCCTCAGACCACCAAACGGTATCTGCGGTAGGGGCATTAAAGTCGCCATACATATCAAAACGGCCATCGAGATAATGAACATATTCATGCTCAAGATTCCAGACATAATGATCAGCTTCGGCATAACTGGCTTCATAAGCAATAAAGTTTGGCACGTTACCGACAACCGATGGGTCACCCTCAAGATACATACCACCATTGTTGGTATTGATGCCAAAGATAGCACCGGCATATTTGCCATAATCATCGCTGCTGTCAAAGATATTGACCTGCAACTGGGTATTGTTATCGTTGGCCACTGGGCCATTGGGTTGCAGTTTGGCGTGGAAATATGTTTCCTCTGCACCCATGGTGGCACAAGCTGAAACGTGCTGGGCAGGGGTCATATTTTGCGAACGAATTTTGATGGTCGAGCTACAAGTGTAGGTTTGTGATAACGCTTGAGCGACGATTTGATCACCATAACCACAAATGCCGTAATCTGCGCAATTACCGAGGTTATTGGCGGTATCTGCGGCAGCTAACCAAATCGCATCACCATTACCATACATTTGATAAGTGGAGAAAATATTGTTTAATCCGGCATCAACATTAGCTTGAATCGCGGTGCCTGAATAGGTTTTTAAGCGACCCAGTTCACGACCCGCATTGGCTGCCATAAACTCGGCGTCATGACCAATCATCCAACTGCTTAGGGCAACATCTCTTAAGCGGGTAACCAGTGTTGTGTCTGAACCTACCGCTGCGACGAAGTTAGTGTTCCACTGGCCACGGTAAATCAAAGTGAATAGGCCGTTTACCGCATTACGCATATACCATTTGCTGCCATAACTGCTGTTCCAGCGGCTCAACCATTCTTTGGCCACTGGCAAATACACATCTTGTTGCTCTGAGCTATCCATGGTGATGATGACTTCGCCTAAGGTTTTACCGTGATCATCATTGTCATCGTAGAAATGCGAGTTATTAACAAACGCATCAATCGCCAGTTTAACCGCAGGGGTAACCGATGAAGAGAAGCTCACGTTGCTGTTATAAAACTCAACATAGAATCCCGCTCGAATAAACAGGAACATTGCCTGGATATCGACATCACCGCCACCTGCATAAGCGGTTGACAGACTGGCCGCATGATTGGCGATAGCGATCATTTTATTTGAGCTATAAACCGCTTGTTGAGTAGCAGCATCAGCACTGAATAGCTCATTAACACAACTGGTGCCTTGAGTCTTGATTTCGCTAATTAAGGTGTTGGTGTTTGAGGTGCTTAAGGCATTGAGGTCACAGGTGGCGACTAATGCGTTAAGCGAGGTTTTTGCACTGCTGCTGTTTTTACTGGCTAGGTTTTGATAGTGAGTACTTGCTGCTGTGGGGGAACGATGGTCGTTCGCCTTTTTAGTCACTCTGTTCTCTACGCCATGCGACTGATGGTTATGCAAAGCGTTGCTGGCTTTCATCTGCTGTGCGCTATGTAAATTATCAGGTGCAGGACTTTGCTTAGGACTCGATGGAGTCTGTGGCGCTGCCTGTACAGATGTCATTACACTCAGAATGGAAGCTGCGATGAGCGTTTTGGTTAATTTCATTTTTACGTACCTTTATCCGTTAGATTTTTGATAAAACGTGTTTATTATTAGTTTAATTATGCATTATTTCCGATTAAGCCACTTTTTGTGATCTATTTGTAATGGAAATAACGCTATCGGTTAGCGAATTAAGTGAAATAGGGAAATTCCAATCACACTTCTTCGCCAGTTACAATACATTGTGCACAATGTAGTGTGTTTATACCGTAACATGTTCTATACATTGTGCGCAATGTACAAATGTTGTTTTTATTTACTTTTTTTTCACAAGGTTTAAATCGTTGGTCATGAAATAAATTCAACTTGGCGGAACCCAGCAGTGGGCGCGGGATTAAATGTGAATATAGTAATTGTAATGCAAATGATATTAGTTCGCATTTGCAATTGCGATTGATTCGTATTACCATGCGCAGCAATTGGGATCGTTAATGACCCTGAATTAAATAACATCCGAATGTTGGTGGCAGTCTGGAATATTGCTTTGTTCAGGCCCTGCCTTTGGCTGGTGCGTCACGCGTGGGCATGAAAAGCGTGCCCACCCTACGTCATTCCATCGAAAGTTTCGGGTTATATTTTGTGACGGTTCCTAAGGATCTAGAATTAAAATTGGAGTGTTAAATACAATGAACAAAACTGCTGTTGCGCTGGTGTTATCAGGGCTGCTTTTTCCTTTTTATAGTATTGGCGCGCCGATACCAGTTGTTGCAACCCACGAACTGACAGCTAAAGAAAGCCTCAAACAGCAATCTTTGCTTTTAGCCAAGCAGGCTCAGCAGTTGGCTGAATTGCAACGTCAAATGGATGCATTAAAACGGGTTTTTGCCCAGCAAAATGCGGCTCTGTCCAGTCAGGTTTTAACCTCAACTAAGCCTTCAACTATGCCTTCAACTAAGCCCTTGGCTACCAATGTAACCAAACAAACATTCATCGCCAAAAGCACTCCCGAGAACAAGCCATGGCAGCTAAGTTCATATGGCAGCATGTTGTATAAAAGTGAAGAGATATTCAGAAACATTCAGGA
>JBLGCB010000108.1:0-16787 GCA_047617105.1 Phenylobacterium sp.
ACTTGATCCCTTCACCGATACCATGCCCTGTAACTGTTCTCTGGGGATTTCGGCCAACATAGATGCGGTGACCTCCTCGGCAAACAAAATCGCCTCACCGGGCATCTGCTTCCGGCTGACTTCATTTTGCAATAAGTGACCCAATACCCGGTGGCCCAAATCTCTGACATCGGTCGCCCGCTCGCGGATATAAACATCACTCATCGCTTCAAACTGCGCTATCACCTTCTCAACCACGATTTTCAGTGCACTGATGGCACACCAACCTTTTCTGATTTGCGCCTCAACATCCACCCCTAGGCTAGCGGTATCAAGCATCTGCAAGTAGGCTTCGAAAATATCCAGTGCATCTTCGGGCAATTGATCGGCCAATTGGCTCGCCATCAATTTAAATTCGAGCCGGGTTTCTTTCACCGATATATAAAACCGCTTGATTTGCGCATCGGCATCATACACTTTGCGCAACGACACCGATTCAAAATCAGCCACCGGATGCGCCACATAGGCATAACCAATCGCAATACCCGCAGAACCCGGCACGCAGTGCAAATGTTGGGTGCCAAACGCTTTTACCTGTGCCGCTTCATGTTGTAACAAAGCGCGGGTTTCTGCGTGAGCCAATACAGATGCCAACTGAACGCCCAATGTCACCATAAAAGCTTCTTCGTTCTCATCAAATATCCGGCTATTGGCTTGCTGCACCGACAATACCCCAAGCACTCGTCGTTGGTGAATAATAGGCACACCTAAAAAGGCATTAAATTGCTCTTCTTTGACTTCGGGGGTAGATTTATAACGGGGATGACTTTGTGCAGAGGCGATATTGATCGGCTCTTCTCGCTGGCCGACATAACCAATCAGACCTTCAGAAAAACCAATACTGACATGACCAATAGAATCCGGACTCAAACCATCACTGGCCCTGAGCATAAAATGATTATTATCATAATCGGCAAGATAAACAGAGCAACACTCAGTTTGCATTGCTTCTTTGACATGACTAACCAAGTGATCCAACGCCACTGTCAGGTTAGGTTCCTGATTGACATCCTGAACGATACTTCGTAATCTGGTTAGCATTTTTAAATACCCGGACCAAAGCAATTAATCATGAATGACCGTCCACCGCGAATGTGCGGACGAATAAGTTGTAGGTCGCGCACACCATAAAACATTTGGTGGCGCTTCCCTGTTGATATTTGTTACCTACTAACTAGTTATCGTCGAAATGTCGAACCACCAGAAACTCACATCCATGTGAGATTTCTGGAGCAAGCTACATTCAAGCAAGTGGAATTTCGCTTACTTTTCAACAAGTTGAAAAGGTGGGTCATCCATGACCCACATTATCTAGCGCCTAGAAACTTCGTTTCTGGACAGGCACTAACTAACGGTAAAACCCTCTTAAACTATCTTCTGTTCTTTCTCGGATCTCGGCGGTGGCTCTGTAATGCAACGGGGGCAAATTCAGTCATAGCTTTGCGGTAAACTTCACGTTTAAATGAGACAACTTGCCTCACGGGATACCAATAACTCACCCAACGCCAATCATCAAATTCAGGATGATCAGTTTTGAGTAAATCAACGTCTTCCGCTTTACATTTTAAACGCAGCAAAAACCACTTCTGTTTTTGACCAATACACAAAGGTTGACTGTCACGACGAATAAGTCGTTTCGGTAATTTATAACGTAACCATTGCTTGGTGACCGCCAGTAATTCGACATCATCAGGACTTAGCCCAACTTCTTCGTTTAACTCACGGTACATCGCTTGTTCTGGGGTTTCTCCTTGATCAATCCCCCCTTGAGGGTATTGCCACGAATTTTGACGATAACGTCGCGCCCAGAACACTTGCCCCTTGTTGTTACAGATCACAATACCGACATTTGCGCGAAATCCATCGGCATCTATCACTTATAACTCCCAGCCTTTTAAAAGCATTTAGTGGATTCTTCCACAAAGTCGTGCAATCAGCAAATGTTTATCCCCAAGCGGCGAAAAAAAATCGCATTGTGAATAAAATAAAGTTATAAATATTTATCCACAAACAATTGCTTTATGATTTGGATACACAATTGTTTTCCACAAAAACTGTGTATATCACTGTCAATAACACGGTATTTCTCCCCGGTAACTTAAACAACTCAAATGCAAAAACAAAATGGTCAAAAAAATAACCTTAATATTCAATAACTCAGCAAATATTTAATTTTATACAGAGCGGTAATACTCGTCCAGGATAACTCTGGCCAAAAAGCAATCAAATCCAACTTTATCCACATTCAAATGATTTTTTATTGTTCATCTTGCTTATTATAACGCCAACGATCTAATTTCATTCACTTGCGAGGGCTTTTAGTTATTTTTTAATATAAAAATGCACACCTTCTGTGGATATCTTTGAATTAACTTGGGATAACCATTCGTTTGCTCACTTTTTATCATTTTCGCCGCCCTAAACAGCCTGAAAACCCTGAAATATTACAGACTTAGCCTAAGGGAAACTTCCGAAGTAAAGCCCCCCCCGCTGGTCAGCGATTGGTTTTGAAGCGACATTTATTTTTGCTATTGGCCCGCTGAAGGTGGGATAATGGCGGCCAATTCAGCCAACAGATGATTTTATGCAGCGTCCACAGCCACCCAAAACCGAACAATGCCTGATAGAGCGCAGCCTTTCTATTGCCGGACTGACCTTGTCCGAGTTGGCTGAACGCCATCAATTGGTCATGCCGGAGAATTTAAAGCGAGAAAAAGGCTGGAGTGGGCAGTTAATTGAATATGTGCTCGGCGCAGATGCCGGCTCCAAACCAGTGCCAGATTTCACTCAATTGCACATCGAATTAAAGACCCTGCCTATTTCATCCACAGGCACCCCGTTAGAAACCACCTTTGTTTGTGTCGCGCCGCTGACGGGGATCACCGGACAAAACTGGCAAAACTCTCACTTACGCAATAAAATTCGCAAAGTACTTTGGGTGCCGATTTTAGCTGAACGTAAAATTGCACTGGCCGATCGAGTGGTGGGCACGCCATTTATCTGGCAACTCGAAGGCCAGCAAGAGCAAGACTTAAAGCAAGACTGGGAAGAACTGATGGATTTAATCGTGCTGGGTGACGTCAATAGCATCACCGCTAAGACGGGTGAATACTTACAGCTACGCCCCAAGGCCGCTCACGCAGGCGTTCGCACCCACGCATTTGATCAACAAGGCAAACCGACAATGTCTCCGCCTAAAGGGTTTTATTTAAAGAAGAATTTTACCAAACGGATTTTGGCGCAGGCATTTGCGTAATATTCGCAATGCGCCAGCTTGTGTAAAAACTCAAATCCTGCGTAGGATATGGTAGAGCCGAAGGCGAAACCCATCAGAATTTGGCGATAAACCGCGATAGTGTGCTGCTATCATGCGCAAATGATGGGTTTCGCTTCGCTCTACGCCATCCTACTGAAGTTTTAACACAGGCAGGTAGAATTCTTTTTTTCAAAAAAAAAGGGCTTCTGAGTTTTCGCTAGCGAAAACTCAGAAGCCCTTTTTACTTCAAGCGGCGAAGCCGATTTAATCAGAATACTTTTGAATCAACATATCATACTTGCCATTATTTTTAATACTACGCATAGCATCGTTAAACTTGGTGACCATATCTGGTTTCACCGATAACTTGCTGAACATCACATACACGTCACCAGTGTTAATCTTAGCTTGGTGCGGGGTAATCAGCTTATCTAACCCTTTACGGCGAATCAATGAAGCACCAACGAAGCTGTCCTCTAAGAACCCATCAATATCACCGTCAATCAGACGGGCCAGATTAATTTCGCCCATAAAAGCAGGTTTAAATTGCTCGCCAAACTTAGCATCATCCATTAACACGGTGAGTTCATCACCATAAAAGTACTCACCAATAATACCGAGTTTATGACTGTCACGAACAAAGTCTGCGACACTGGCCTGACGGTAGCGATGTTCTTCGTCAGCCCGAATATACAATTGAAACTCTTCACTGCGATAAGCATCTGAGAATAACGCAAAAGACTTACGTTCTTCGGTGATAGACGCACCAAGCACAAAATCAACCTTACCTTCTTTAAGCAATGATAACAAATTGCCCCAAGAATCTTGTTTATAACCGACATCACAATTGAGTTCTTCGGCCACCAGATGAATCAGTTCAATATCCAGCCCCTGAACTTTGCGACCAAAACCAATATATTGATAGGGTTCCCACACATCAAAGCCCATGGTGAACTTACAGGTTCTTGGTTCGCTTTTTTGCGGCTGTGCAGCCACGGGTGCAGTGTCAGCCTTTGCCGTGGCTTCACTGGTAGTGGTTGCTTGCTTTGGAGGACTGCAAGCTGCAATCAACGTAACAGCGCAGGTGATCAGAGTCATTCGCCAATTTATTTTCATTTAAACCTCGTATAATCTTGTTATTGTATCGCCTTAACAGTTACCACTAAGCGTAGCAGAGCAAAAATATTTTGCTTGCGTCTTTCATTTTTTTTACAGTTTAATTTTTCTAAGTGATTAATTTATAGACGATTTGTGCGATGATGATAAGTAATTAGACCGGGTGTTGCGTTAATGTTGAGGGGGAAATTTATAGCATCACTTACTCTGAGCAACAAACACAATACTATATTTATCCTCACTTAATGACACTGGAAAATCCAAACAACCAATCTCTTTTGCAAGTAGTGTAGTGGTAGACCAAACCGGCTCTCCATTAAAAAGCGTTCTTGAGCGACTCAGCTTACCCAAATAATGGCTTATCTGCTGATCGTAAACTTGAATATTATCATACCAACTCATCATACCAAAAGCCCATAAATTCGCTCCATCAACACTCTGACTATTAATGTTCAGCGCCAATAAAACGGCCAGCAAAAACAAGTTTTTTACCTTGAGACGAACCCTGAATAGTTTGTTTTAAGTCTTTAGAGTAGGGAGATTTAAAAATTTGAGGACACATTGAAAGATGATTTAACCAACACGAACCTGTGGTAAGACATACGCATCATTGCGGACAAGTTCAGCAACCTGTGTATTTAAACCAGTATACATAGAATTCTCTACATTGAAGTAACGAGCAGGTTCTTGAATAAAATGTATTTTGTCGTCAATTAATGTGAGTTCTGCGACAACCAACATTTTATCAAACGCTGAACAATGGTCAAAAACAGACTGCTCATAAACAATATAATGCAACCGACGGGATCTCATGGAAAGCTTGCAAATAACAATATTTGAACTTTCTTCACCGCTCAACGAAAAAGACGCAACAGGGACTGTGCGCTTTTTGATTGTATTTACAGTGCGAGTCAATATTTCAGTCATATGGTGTAAACTTTTTAAAATTGGCCAAAGTGATAAGAAGACTCTATCAGAATAGGTTACATTCTCTTTGATTGCAAGAAATTCCTACAAATAATTATACGTATTGTTCAGGTGCAGATATTTAACTGCCCCATGGCACACTGGAGCTTTTCACCGCTATAACGTTACCATTGCATTCTTACATCCCTATAAGAAAAAAAGGAGCCAATCGGCTCCTTTTATTTTTTAATTATTTAACCCAAATAATTAACGATAAGTATCCATCGCAGGACATGAACAAATCAGATTACGATCACCAAACACGTCATCAATACGCGCAACCGTTGGCCAGAATTTGTCTTTGGCCACAGCAGCCACAGGGAATGCCGCATACATGCGCTCATAACCGCGGTCCCAATCGCCACTCATCACATCTGCCATAGTGTGCGGGGCAAAATGCAATGGGTTGTTCTCTAACGACCATTCGCCAGATTCAACTTTGGCCACTTCACCGCGGATAGACACCATCGCTTCGATGAAACGGTCAATCTCAACTTTTGACTCACTTTCAGTCGGCTCGATCATTAATGTGCCAGCCACCGGGAATGACATCGTTGGCGCATGAAAACCATAATCCATCAAACGCTTGGCGATATCCATTTCGGTGATACCTGAGCTTTCTTTCAGCGGACGCAAATCAACAATACATTCATGAGCAACACGGTCATTACGGCCGGTATACAAAATTGGGTAATGTGGGCTGAGCGCGTTGGCCAAATAGTTGGCATTCAAAATCGCGGTCTCGGTAGATTGACGCAAACCTTCACTGCCAAGCATGGTGACGTAAGCCCAAGAGATGGGCAAGATGCCGCCGCTACCATAAGGGGCCGCAGAAACCGCGCCATTGCCTTCGTTAGGACCATCAACCTTAATCACACTATGGTTAGGTAAGAATGGTGCAAGATGACTCTTAACCCCGATAGGGCCAACACCTGGTCCACCACCGCCATGCGGGATAGCAAAAGTTTTATGTAAATTCAGATGCGATACATCAGAACCCACAGAACCCGGTGAAGTGATACCCACCTGAGCATTCATATTGGCGCCATCCATATACACCTGACCGCCATTGTCATGAATGATGTCACAGATTTCACGAATGGTTTCTTCGTATACCCCATGGGTTGACGGATAAGTGACCATCAAACAAGCCAAGTTATCGGCCATTTCCTCGGCTTTGGCTTTTAAATCAGCCACATCGATATTACCTTGCTTGTCACAGTCTACCACCACCACTTTCATGCTGGCCATTTGCGCTGACGCCGGGTTAGTACCGTGAGCAGAGCTGGGGATCAAACAGATATTACGATGACCCTGGTCGATGCTGTCGAAATACTTTCTGATCGCAATCAAACCAGCATATTCGCCCTGAGCACCGGAGTTAGGTTGCATGGACACATTGTCATAACCAGTGATATTGACCAACCAGCCTGACAGCTCATCAATCATGGTGCGATAACCCTGGGTCTGATCGGCTGGGACAAAAGGATGCATTTCACTGAACTCAGGCCAAGTGATGGGGATCATTTCAGCCGTCGCATTGAGTTTCATGGTACAAGAACCCAACGAAATCATCGAGTGATTCAAGGCCAAATCTTTGTTTTCAAGGCGTTTGATATAACGCAACATTTCAGTTTCTGAATGATAAGAATTAAACACCGGATGGGTCAGAATCTCATCGTCACGTTGCAAATCAGCCGGAATCGACGTAGAACCTTGGGCGACGATTTTAGCATCCAAAGCATCAACATCTAAGCCATGGCCTTCACCTAACACCACATCAAACAACTGGGCGATGTCTGAACGTGTGGTCGCTTCATTAAAGCTAAGGCCCAAAGCATCGTCGAGATCAGTACGAAAGTTAATGCCCGCAGCAAAACCACGGTTGATAATCGCTTCTTTATCGCTGACGTTAATGGCCAAGGTATCAAACCAAGTATCATTGACCAGACCAATGCCCTTGTCTTTCATGCCTGCGGCAAAAATATCCGCCATACGATGAATTCGACTAGCAATGGTTTTTAACCCTTGTGGGCCATGATACACGGCGTAAAAAGCCGCCATATTGGCCAGTAACACCTGAGCAGTACAAATATTAGAGTTGGCTTTTTCACGACGAATATGCTGCTCGCGCGTTTGCATCGCCATACGTAAAGCAGGGTTGCCCAAACGGTCTTTTGATACACCGATAATACGACCCGGCAATGAACGTTTGTATTTATCACTGGTGACGAAGAAAGCGGCGTGTGGACCACCAAAGGCCATCGGCACACCAAAACGCTGAGTAGAACCTAATACCACATCAGCGCCTAAAGCACCCGGTGATTTCAGTAGAATAAGGCTCATAATGTCAGTGGCGACAGCAACAATGCCTTTTGTGGCATGAATGTCAGCAATTAGAGCTGAAATATCGGTGATAGCACCAGTAGTACCCGGATACTGAATCAGGGCACCAAAAATATCAAGATTAGCAGCGTCGTTGGCATCGCCAATGATCACTTCAAAACCAAACATATCAGCGCGGGTTTTGACCACGTCGATAGTTTGTGGATGCACATCGTTAGCAATAAAAAAGCTGTTAGACTTTTTGTTTTTTGACACTCGTTTGGCCAATGCCATGGCTTCGGCAGCCGCCGTGGCTTCATCGAGCAACGATGCACTAGATAAGTCCAGCCCGGTTAAATCAATGCCCATCTGTTGGAAATTCAATAATGACTCTAAACGACCTTGGGCGATTTCTGGCTGATACGGGGTATAAGCGGTATACCAACCAGGGTTTTCAAGCACGTTACGTAAAATAACATTAGGCACCAGCGTTGGGTGATAACCCATGCCGATATAAGATTTATAAACTTTATTTTGTTTTGAGATACCTTTGAGGTAACTTAAGGTTTCTACCTCAGTACGACTCTCGCCGACGGTTAACGGTTGCGCCAATCGAATCGATTCAGGCACAGTGGAACTGATCAGCTCTTCTATGTTGGCAACACCCAGCGTTTTCAGCATGGCATCAGCTTGTTCAGCCGTAGGGCCGATATGCCTTCTGATAAAATCTTGTTTTTGCTCAAGTTGTTCTAACGAATGGGTAGGAGAGTGGGTCATTCTGAAATGTGCCTCTAATAAACCGATTAAAGTGTGTTGACGGTGATCCGTCAAGTATTGCAATAAATAAACAAAACCCCGACAGTTACGTCGGGGTTTTATAACAATCAATGGGTTAAGACTAATCTTCGTCGATTGATTCTAGATACGCTTCGGCGCCCATCAAACTTTCAACTTCGCTCTCGTCTTCAGCCTGAATTTTGTAAATCCAGCCATCGCCATATGGGTCGTTATTAACGATCTCAGGTGACTCTTCTAACTCGGCGTTGACAGCGAAAACCCTTCCTGATATTGGTGCATAAATATCTGAGGCGGCTTTAACTGACTCTACCACACCACATTCATCACCTTGGGACAAAGCATCATCAACCTCTGGCGGTTCAACAAAAACCATATCACCCAATAAACCCTGTGCGTGCTCGCTGATACCAACGGTATATAAACCGTTGCCTTCAGGGCGGATCCATTCGTGTGAAGTGGCATATTTTAAATCTGCTGGAACATTGCTCATTTTTTAATTCCTTAATCTAGTACTTAATCTGTCTGCACTTAATAGTGGGTTATTCATCTGTTAAGTTGCTCTAACCGCACTGCCAATCACTCTTTATAAGCGCTTTTTAGCGTACAGTCAAAAATATGGTTAATAATTTTAGAACATTATTTTTAAACCATGCTCAAACCAATTAGAATTGCTTTTCGCCCAAGCGAACAAAACAAGGTTTAATCACTGCAACATCTAGGGTCTTTTTACGCACTTCAACTTTGGCGCTGTCGCCAGTTGATGCTGGCACCCGTGCCAGTGCAATGCTATAGCCCAAGGTCGGCGAGAAGGTACCAGACGTTATCACGCCTTCACCACCTTCAACAATCACTTTTTGTCCGGCGCGTAAAACACCTTTAGCGGTCAGTACCAAACCGACCAATTTATCAGTGCCTTGTTCTTTTTGCTGTTCTAATGCAGCACGGCCAACAAAGTCACGGTCAAGTGGTTTCCATGCGATGGTCCAAGCCATATTGGCCGCCAATGGAGAAACCGTGTCATCCATATCCTGAGAATACAGATTCAAACCACCTTCGAGGCGCAAGGTATCACGCGCACCCAAACCACAAGGTTTTACCCCGGCGTCGAGCAGTTGTTGCCATAAGCCAGGCGCATCATCATTTAGGACGATAATTTCATAACCCGCTTCACCGGTATAACCAGTAGTGGCAATAAAGAATTTGCCTGCTTGGTGACCAAAGAAAGGTTTCATACCTGCGGTCAATTCTTTGTCTTCGTCACTCAATAAAGTGGCGACTTTTTCAATCGCTTTTGGCCCTTGAACCGCAATCATCGCATACTCAGGACGTTCGGTTAATGTCACCGTGAAACCCGCTGATTTTGCTTCCATCCAAGCAAGGTCTTTTTCGCGAGTGGCAGAGTTAACCACCAAACGATAATTTTCTTCATCAAAGTGATAAACGATTAAGTCGTCAACCACACCGCCTTCGTCGTTAAGCATGGCGGTATACAACGCTTTACCAGACACTTTAAGCTTACCGACATTATTGGCCAACAAAAAACGTAAAAACGGCTTGGCATCAGCACCTTGCACATCAACAATTGTCATGTGAGAAACGTCAAACATTCCGGCGTCTTGACGCACGACATGATGTTCTTCAATTTGAGAACCATAATGAATCGGCATTTCCCAACCATGGAAATCGACCATTTTTGCGCCAGATTCGACGTGCTTATCAAATAATACCGTTCGGTTTGTCATAAAAACACCTTTTAGTTATGGTTGAACGCCAATTGGAAAGTCTTCAATAGCGCAAGCAAGTGCTGAAAAAAAAACGATTATAGCCTAAGATTTGATACAGAACTACCCCATTTGCATTAGAAATACTAATCCGAAAAAATTTTTCTAATACCTAAAAGAAAGTCATTGTCTTGGTAAAGGTTTGGCCAAATCAGGTAAATCCCCTTCTAGTCCCATGGCCCTTTTAATTATTTCATGTTTGGCGGGCAAGACATTATCCGCCAAGCTTAAACCGGTAGAACGGATCAGTTTTAACACTGGGTTGGTGCCACTAAACACCCGCTTAAGCCCTTCCATGGCGGCGATCAGCGTTTGTGCCTCAGATTTACGCCAACGTTCAAAATGACGTAAATGTGCCACCACACCCGGGTCTTTATCATTGTTTTTGTGTGCAATAATAGTCTGTGCCAGCGTCGCAGCATCGAGTAAACCTAAGTTCATACCCAGTCCCGCCAATGGGTGAATGGTATGGGCAGCATCACCAATTAAAGCCACTCGAGGTTTGACCCATTGTCTGGCATAACGCATTTTTAAAGGAAAACTCATCCGATCACTAACGACTTCGCATAAACCCAGACGACCATCAAAGGCCGTGGTCAGCTGGCGATTGAAACTTTCATCATCACTGTCGATTAATAATTTGGCGTGTTCAGGGCTGGTTGACCAAACGATAGAACAATAATGTTCATTGTCAGCTTCACCATCAGCAGAAGCATTAGGCGCAAAAGACAGTGGCAAAAATGCCAGTGGGCCATCAGGTAAAAAACACTGGGCTGCTTGATGTTGATGAGGTAATTCGGTTTTGATGGTGGCAACAATGGCGGTATGTTCGTAGTCCCAAAAGGTCAGTGGCAACTGCATTTGCTGGCGCACAAACGAATTGGCACCATCGGCAGCCACCAGTAACTGTCCTATAACGGGCTGACCATTTGATAAGGTCACCAGCACTTCGCGCTCACCGACATTCATTTGTTCTACGGTTTGATCAAACAATAAGGTGGCGACATCATCGTACTTGGCCAGTTTATTGACCAGTGCGTTACGGATCACCTTGTTTTCGACGATATGACCCAGTTCAGAATAATGAATTTGTTCGGCGGCAAAAGTAATCGAACCAAAGCTGTCTTTCTCCCACACATGCATACTCTTGTAAGGTGTGGCGCGGGTATCAAGCATATCTTGCCATACCCCTAAGCGAGTGAAAACCGCCTGACTTGAAGCGCTTAAGGCACTAACCCGCAACTCAGGTTCAGCTAATAGGGGTTGTTGTTGTGGCTGGCTGTCGATCACCGCCACCGGAATGTTTTTTTCGGCTAATGCCAGTGCCAGGGTCAAGCCAACACAGCCTCCACCGACGATCACAATATCTGTTGATATCATTTTGTTATCTCTTTAATGCCTGTAGCCTGATTCACCAAAGGCTGCTTTAAACAATCAAATAATTGCATGGTTAATAACCCCATGGTGCGCGCCAAAGCCAAGGTTTTACTACTTTGTGAAAATAACTTCACCAGCGAATCGGTCATGGTGATGACGTTATCTAAATCTTGCTGACGGTGTTGCTGAAATTGACGTAAGGTGGCAAAACTGCCGATATCTTCGCCGTTGTCCAGCGCTTGACTGATCACTTGGCGCATCACTTCAACATCTCGTAATCCAAGGTTAAAACCCTGCCCCGCTATCGGATGTATGGTATGAGACGAATTGCCAATCAATGCCACTCGGTGGCCAACAATCGAATCAGCCTTGGTCAGGGTCAGCGGATAACTAAAACGTTTACCCGCTTTAATAAACCGACCAGCACGATGGCCAAAGGCTTGTTGCAACTGGTTAAGAAAGGCCGTTTCATCCAATGCCATCAAACCATCGACTTTATCTGGGCGCACACACCAAACCAAAGAGAAACGCTGCTCAGCACTGCCCCCTGAACTAAAACTAGCGTCAGACAAAGGTAATAAAGCAATCGGGCCAAATTCGGTAAAACGTTCAAATGCTCTACCCTGATGTGACTGATCAATACTGATATTGGTGATCACCGCCACCTGATCATAATCAGTGACTGTATTGCTGATCTTAACCATTTGACGGGCCAACGACTGAGCACCATCAGCGGCCAATAACAGTTTGGTTTGAATAACTTGTTTACTGGAGAGGGTTAATTTAAGTTGGTCAGGCTGTTGTTCGATATGATTGATGGTATCTGGGCAAAACCAGCGGATATTGGCGGCGCTTTTTAACTTGTCGAGCAGTACAGCACCCAAGTGACGCACTTCGAGCACATAACCGAGCGCCGAAAGGTTAAATTGTTGCGCCGACAGATAACTTTTACCAATATGGCCGCGATCAGAGACTTGAATATCACAAATGGCTTCGCCGTAATCTTGCAAGGCAGGCCACAGACCATAACTATCCAGCAGCACTTTCGAACCGCGAGCCACCGCAATGGCCCGGCTGTCGTAACTGGGTTGATGGTCAGATGTCGCAGTCACAGCTTCAACAATCGCAATGGACAGTTGTGGATTTGATTGGCTAATCGCCAGCGCTTGAGACGCACCGACCATACCGCCACCCGCAATGACGATATCAAACGCGCTCGGCTCAATCGGCTTAGCTAGGTTATCAGCCATTATTGCGCCATCAGCGCTTCAATATCAGCAATAGTCTTAGGCACTTCGCTGGTTAATACCCGATGACCATCAGCGGTAATCAAAATATCATCTTCAATTCGAATACCGATGCCTTTATATTTATCCTCGACATCTGCGTCCATATCGACATATAAACCAGGCTCAATGGTCAATACCATACCCGCTTCAAATTTGCGATTTTGCGCTCTGTTTTCGAGCTGATAATCACCGACATCATGGACATCTAAACCCAACCAGTGACCGAGACCATGCATATAAAAGGCTTTATAAGCTTCATCATGAATCAATAGTGCAACGTCACCTTTGAGCAATCCCAACTCAACCAAACCAGTGGTCAACACTTTGATGGCTTTATCGCCAGCGATTTTTAAGGTATTGCCTGGTGTATATAATTCAAGCGCCGCCAATTGAGCCTTTAATACCAACTGATAAAGCTCGGCTTGAGGCGCAGAAAATTGGCCATTAACCGGAAAAGTTCGGGTGATGTCTGCGGCATAACCGCCCAACTCGCAACCCGAGTCAATCAACAGCAAGTCGCCGTCTTTAAGTTTGTCGGCATTTTCGGTGTAATGTAAAATATTGGCATTGTTACCGCCACCAACAATGGTGCCATAGGCCGGGTAGCGGGCTTTATTCATGGCAAAATGATGATGCAACTCGGCTTCAACCTGATATTCAGTGGTGCCGGGTTTGGTAAAAGACATCGCTCTTTTATGAGCGTCGCAAGAAATTGAACAGGCTTGAGCCATTAGTGCTATTTCTTGCTCTGACTTAAACAAGCGCATTTCATCAACAATGGTGCGGGCATCGATAGTGGTGGACGGTGCTTTAAAACCTCTTTTAGGGGCGTTACGTAACTGGCTGACCAAATCAGTGATTTTCGCATCAAAATCGGCATAAGTCCCTTGCGCGTAATACAAGGTTTGATGACCATTGATCAGTTTACGTAACTGTTCATCCATCTCATCAATTGAATAAGCGGCATCAATACCCAGCGCTGCTACGGCTTTTTCTGGGCCTACACGTCTGCCGGTCCAAATTTCCATCATTTTATCTTTGCCTCGGCAAAACAGGGTGACTTTATGGTCTGCACCCGGGGTCAATACCAACACTGCATCTGGTTCAGCAAAACCACATAAATAATGAAAATCGCTGTTTTGACGAAAAGGGAACTCTGTGTCGCGGCTACGGGTGATTTCAGAGGCAGCAGGGAATATGGCAATACTGGAGGGTTCCATTTGCGCCATAAAGCGCTCGCGGCGCTGTGAAAATTCAGCAGTGGTTATCATTAAAGATGCCTTTGTGTTAATAAAATGGATTGCTAATGCAGCGTAATTTTGCCTTTGGACTTGAGTGGGTTTTCGCCCAACTCTTCAAAACACATCAACACCGAGATACGGACATATTCATGCACTTCAAACAGCGCATTTTCATTGTCTTCGTTGTCATCTAAATCAGTGGCCATTTTGTTGATCTCGGCAAAATCTCTGATGGCTTCATTAACATCATCGGAAGCGAGACTAGAAACCCCTTTATTAAGACCAAACCCGGACATAAAACCACCGACCCAGTCGGCCAGTGCAGATGAACGCACCGTCAAACTTTCATCATCGCTGGGTAGCAGTGGCACAAATGGCAAATCATCATTCACCAAGTTTTGGCCAACGGCTTTAAACATGCCTTGCAATTGTGCTTCAACGGGTTCGGGAAAATTCAGCCCCTGATTAAAATAATCCATCAGTGGCGCAAGCCAGTCAAGTGAATCCATTTTGGTGCCGCCACATAATAAACCAGCGATCACCCCATGGATTTCAGCCGGATTGGCATAAATATCATACTTCTCCAGGACAACCTGGATATTATCAAAATCTAATACTGGAATATCTGTCATTTCAGCTATGCTTAACTTATACAAGAGTGGTGCGAATCGTATCACCCGCCAGTCGCAGGGTCCAGACTGAGGGAGAAAAATTCGCGAAAATAAAGGTTTATAATATCGAGCGGTTGGATGATGAAAGGTAGGTTTGCGCTATTTTTTGCTGTTGTACAGCGTTCAGCTCGTTATTATTGAATTTGCTTCGCAAGAAAAAAGACAAAAAGCGATTTAGGATGGGGGATCGACTATGCCACCTACCGAATTGTTGGTTCTAAACCAGCCTGCGATGGAGTAACGCTGATCTTTGGCGGGCAATACTTGGTGGGGGAAACGTTCGCTTTCAAATACCACCAATGTTCCAGCCTTTACAGTGACTTTCGCTACAACTTCGTGTCCATCTTCAGCATAGATTAATAACTCTCCGCCTTTCGCTGGGGTGTTGAGGTAACATACGGTGCTAAATACTCGGTTTGAGCGGCCTTTAAAGGCATCGACATGCTTTTTATAAAAATCTCCGCTGTCGTATCTGGCATAGTGACATTCGTAATCAAACAAACCCATGTAAAAGTGGCGATTGACGCTTTGACGAATGTCGTTCATTAAACTCAGAAAGTCTTGCTGTGTTTCATTGCCCCCATCCAGCCACAAGGTTTTATCCTTGCGCACCGCGCTATTTAACTGTAAATCTTGCTGGCGACCGATACCCGCGGCTTTAAAGTCTGGTTGACGACTTTGACAATCAGCCAACAGTCGCTCAATTAAAGTTTGGGGTACCGCGTTTTCTAATACCGCATAACCTTGTCTGTGGATGCTGTCGAGGAGTGAATCAATGATAGACATGTTAGTAAAAGTATCTCTGGAATGTTGTTGGCTATAAAAAAGCTTTGGTGGCCGCTACCGTTGCTGCGATGATACCAAACAGTATAGTAACTTCATACCATTTAACTTTTTGATTCTTTAGCGCATATTCTGCCGCTTGCTTGTTGGCTTCAGCCCGTAATTTAGAGGCTTCAGCATTCAACTGACGAGCTTCTTCTTCGAGTTCATGTATCTCTTTTTTCATGAAGAATCTCCCCTGCAAATTGCTTACTTTACGGTTTAACCATAACCACAGGCTAATCTTAGCCCCATTGAAATATAAAAACAAGTTAAACCTTGGGTTAAATTCATCCCAGCTCAATATTACCAGGTCTTTTAAAACAGTAATCGATGCAACTGCTCAAGCGAATCCACCTCATAATGCGGTTCAATACCTTCGGGTTTATCAACACCATCAACATTTAACCAGCAGGTATCAATCCCCGCATTAATGCCACCTTGAATATCTGAATGGGGATTATCGCCCACCATCAAAATTTGATCTTTGGCCGGGTGGTTCATTTGGGCAAAGGCATGTTCAAAAATGGCCACATCCGGTTTGGCGATACCCACTTGCTCAGAAATCACCAGCGGAAAAAACTGATCTTTTAAGCCAACCCGTTCCAAACGAATGGTTTGCAACTGAGTAAAACCATTGGTGATAATGCCCATCTTGACCTTGCCGCTAAGGGCGTCAATCAATGCCTGTGCACCGGGTAACAAGGCACAGATATCCGCCATCGCCAGCAAAAACTCACTGTTTAGGGTTTGGGTGGGCACCGTCAGTTTATCTGACCAGCCCTGAAAACGGGTGTTCTGTAATTGCGCGGCACTGAGCTGCCCCGCCTGATACTTCACCCACAGCGGTTTGTTCACTTGTTGATAAAGGTCATAGTCTTGGCGGCTAAAATCGACATCAAAACGTGAAAACATCAACTTTAAACCCTGATAGGCATCAAAGTGAAATAAGGTTTCATCGGCATCAAAGAGGATCCATTGGTACTTCATGATTTTACGCTCCCGCATTTAGTGAAGTTTTTGTAACACTTCAGCGTGCTTAGATTTCGCTTCAGAACAAGGCATTTTCGCACGGAAAATAGGCGCATATAATCCTATGCAACTGT
>JBLGCB010000109.1:0-16735 GCA_047617105.1 Phenylobacterium sp.
TTATTGAGTCCACCGTATATTACGTTGGCAATAAATCACTTATCTCTCTGCATTTTTTCGACTTGATTTTTAGTACATTTAGCACACTTCTTACCGCTCTAATTGCTACCCTATTTGATTGGAGCCAAAACAAAGAAATAAACCACTTATATTCGAAGAACTTCTTTGGCTTAAAAAGCGTTGGCAAAGAGAACGTGCATTTCTGGATTTTAGAAAATCATTAAACCTTACACGAAACATCTCTTTAGCTTTCCTTATTTCAATTATTATTTTTATTGTAATATGTTGGTTATAACTAGGCGTTTGCTCACCATCAACCTTCGCTCTTGCCGTCTATCCCATACCGCTGCATCTTATTCAACAACCCCTGACGAGATAACCCCAGCTTTTGCGCACTCTGGCTTTTATTACCCTGACACTGATGTAACGCCTGCTGAATCAACTGGATTTCAAGCGCCTGCACTTGCTGATCAAGCGTGCCCTGACCGCTGGCAGTGCTTACTTGCTCAGGGTTAACCACATATAATAACCCTATATCTTCCAAGCTGATGTCATTGACCCGGCTGATGGCGGCAATCGACTGAAGTGCATTGCGCAACTCACGCACATTGCCCGGCCAGGGTTGGCTCATGAACCAGTGTAATGCTTCATCAGACAAGCTTTTCGGTTTTGGTAAGCTCTGATTGATGGTGGTTAAAAACGCATTGAGCAATACCGCAATATCATCTTTACGTTGCGCTAGGCTCTGAGTTTGCAGCGTTAATCCTTTGATTCGATAGTAAAAATCTTCACGAAACAAACCTTCTTTCATCATTTGCTCAAGCGGGCGGTGAGTGGCGCTGATGATACGACAGTTGATGGTTTCGAGCGCCCTGCCCCCCACCGGATAATAACAGCCCTCTTGCAATACCCTGAGTAATTTTACCTGCATGGATAATGGCATTTCGCCAATTTCATCCAAAAACAAACTGCCGCCATCGGCCAGCGCCAGCAAACCTTTTTTATCGCTATCGGCCCCAGTGAACGCGCCACGTTTATAACCAAATAACTCACTTTCCATCAAAGTCGCCGGAATAGCACCGCAGTGAACACAAATAAAGGGCTGGTGTTGCCTTTGACTCAATTGATGCACCGCCTGCGCAATCAACTCTTTACCCGTACCACTGGGGCCATTAATTAACACCGATACCTCGGTTGGCGCAATGCGCTGAATCAATTCTCTAAGCTGACGAATATTTTGGCTAATACCAATCAGGCCACAGTCGTTCTTTTGTAACGCCAGCACCGATTTTAACTGACTCAACTCCTGCTGAATTTTATGTTTTTCGAGCGCCCGTTTGACCACCACCAGCAATAAATCTGGATCCAACGGCTTACTGAGAAAATCCCACGCCCCTAAGCCAATCGCTTTTAACGCCAATGCCCGCTCGGCATGACCCGTCATCACAATCACCGGGATACCGCTAAATAGGCTCAATAAATTGAGCCCTTCTTCTGGCATAAAACTCGGCGGCAAGGCCAAATCCAGCAACACTAAATCAAATTGCTGCGCTTTAAAGGTTAATGCGGCATTTTCAGGCGTGCCACTGGTCACTACCTCATAACCTTGTTTGGTTAACCAGTCGCTGCATAATTCGCAAAAGGCAGATTCATCATCGACCACCAATATTCTGAATTTTTTGCTCATAGATTTTCCTTATTCCTCTCTGGGAAAGTACATATAAAGCTGACATTCCAGCCCAATCCATCACTAAACGCCACCTTGCCACCATGGGCTTTCATCATTCGCTGCACAATCGCCAAACCCAGTCCACTGCCGCCAGCACGTTTGCTGATAAAGGGTTTAAACAAATCCGTTTGTAGTTCGCCACTAATAGGCGGACCATTGTTATGAAAGCTGAGTACGATATGCTGATCAAAATCATCGTCTACTTTGTAGCACTCCACCAACACTTTGCCGCCTTCAACCGTCGCCGCAAAAGCCGCGGCGTTATCAAGACAATTGATCAATACTTGCTGTAATTTATGCGCATCAGCATCGACACTGAGCAGGCAATCACAATCTATCTCAATATTAACCCCATGCTGCGCCCTATTCTGCTTCGCTAAGGTATTAACCATCGGCAATAAATTGATGGCTTGAATATTCAGTTCAACCGGACGAGCATAAGACAATAGGTCTTCAATCAAGGTATCTGCCCGTTTCAGTTGGCCCTGAATATGCTGTTTGATTTTATCTTCGCACTGGGCCGATGCCATCGAAATAATATTCAACGGATTGCGAATTTCATGGGCCATCGCCGCCGCCAATCCGCCCAATTCCACCAGTCGTAATTCTTCTTGGCGCGCTTGTTCTTGCACCGCCAAACGCAAAGACTTATCTAGATGGGCGCAACTGGTGATCAGTAACGACGAGAAAATATCACCGACATGACGAAAACCCGGGCTGACATCTTGCCAGTTGCTAAGGCGAAATTGCCATTGGCCATCTTGCAAAAAACATTCAATCAGCAAGTGTTCACTTTTTAGCTGCTCTGCCTGCTTAGCGTTTATCGCCACCTTAACCGGCTGGCGAATATGCTGTTCCATCAATGCCGCGGCAATCTCGCTGAGTTCTTCAAATGAGCGGCTGTTATTGAGTTGCACCAACCAGCGATCAACCACGGTTTCAGTCATTTTAACGTCAGGATACACCAGCCGACTGGCCAGTTGATGCAACGGGTTATATAGCAGCCAAAGGGCAATACCAGTCGATAAGGAATATAACCATAACACCGACAACGGAATATTCGACAGCTGATTCAGCCCCAGTTGGCTGGCCATGCTGGTTAGTAATGTCGTCAATCCCAGCAACAATAACAGCGAACAAGACCAAATAATGGCCTTAATCGCCCAGCTGTTAACCGCCAATAGTTGATAACGCACCACCGCAAAGGTCAGTAATAACAGGTAACTTGGTAATAACCACAACAAATAAGGGTAATAATTTAAATTCAATGACGGAAAAATATAACTGGTCGCCAGGGTAAAACCCCAACCACCGGCGACAAACATCATCATAATCGAGTTGCGGGCGTTATTATAACCAGCACCATTGCGCCCCTTACAGTGGACATAACCCCACAATAATACCCCGTGGGCAATCAAGCCGATCGCCACGGTATAGAGCAAGTTAACCCAGCCAAGCTGATGAAGCACCAATACCCAGGGAAAATCTAACCAAGGTTTCACTTCGTTACCGCTAAAACCAATACTGGTGATCACCACCAGCAACGTCAGGCTATACCATAACGGCATTTTGTGTTGTAACCAGCTTAACAGCGGATGACCAGAAGTATGGGTGGTGACAAAATGCAGTGAGAAATGTAAAAACAAGGTCGGCATCAGCGGGTTTAAAGACAATAACGCTTCGCCAGTTTGGGGATAATCGAGGCTTAACAGCAAATGACCACAACACCATAACGCCATGGTGAAATTAAAAGCCGCCAACGCTTTAATGCCTTTTTGATCACGGGCATTTTTGGCCAGCCAGGCCGCCACCAAACAACCACTGACCACGGTCAGCGCCATCATGCTTTGAAAAATAAATAAGCGACTCATTGATGTCCTCGTGGGGTTGCAAAAGGTAATGAACGGTCGTAACTGTAAACCTTGTTGACAGTTAACCCTTATTGAACTGTCAACAAGGTATACACTAACAATCACGGCTTGGCAATAACTTGATGCAGATCAAGTTGTTAAGATATTTAGCCGTTTGGTATGGGCCTTGCTGATAACAGCTTAACCCCCGCAAGGGATTTTTACACCGTATCGAAGGACAACCCCATGGAAACAGAAATACTGGCGCGGATTCAATTCGCATTCACCCTCAGTTACCATATTATTTTTCCCACCCTGACCATCGGTCTGGCCTGTTACATCGCCGTGATGGAAGGTTTATGGTTACGCAGCAAAAAACCCCTTTATTACCAGCAAGTACAATTCTGGCTTAAACCCTTCGCCGTCACCTTTGGCATGGGCGTCGTCACCGGGGTGGTGTTGTCTTATGAGTTTGGTGCCAATTTCAGCCGTTTTTCTGAAATCACCGGGCCAGTGATTGGCCCTTTAATGGCTTATGAAGTGATGACCGCTTTTTTTCTTGAAGCGGGTTTTTTGGGCATCATGTTATTTGGTCGCAACCGGGTCAATGAAAAAGTCTATTTTGCCGCCACTGCCACCGTCGCTGTCGGCACTTTGTTATCGTCTTTTTGGATCATCGCCGCCAACTCATGGATGCAAACCCCCGCAGGCACCGAATGGGTCGACGGACATTTTCAGGTGATCAGTTGGTGGGATACCATTTTCAACCCATCGTTTCCTTATCGTCTTAGTCATATGGTCATGGCCAGTTTTGTGACCACCGGTTTTGTTATCGCTGGTGTCAGTGCTGCGGTTTTGCTCAGAAAACCACAATCTGGCATTGCCCGCATGGGCTTAAAGCAAGCGGTGGTGGCACTGATGTTATTAACCCCGCTTCAGGCTGTTATCGGCGACCTGCATGGCTTGAATGTCAAACAACATCAACCGGTGAAAGTCGCCGCCATGGAAGGTATTTGGGAGAACGAAGTCGGCGCGGGATTCAGAATCCTAGCATGGCCAGACCAACAAGCACGACAAAACAGCTGGGAAATCACCATCCCCAAACTGGCCAGTTTTATCTTAACCCATGATTTCAATGGTGAAGTGAAAGGTCTAAATAACGTACCCGCAGATGAGATCCCCAATGTGGTGGTAGTGTTTTATTCTTTCAGGGTGATGTTAGGTCTGGGAGTATTGATGATGATCACCGCTTTTGTCGCTGGGTACCAGCTGTTTAAAGGCAAACTCTATGACAAACCCTGGTTATTAAAGTGGTTAAAAGTGATGATCCCCAGTGGGTTTATCGCCACCTTGGCAGGCTGGTATGTCGCCGAGGTGGGCCGTCAACCTTGGGTGGTCTATGGCCTGTTACGCACCAGCGATGTGTATACCCCGGTGAATGCTGAGCAGGTGATGTTATCACTGAGCTTATTTGTGGTGATTTACAGTGCCTTATTTGCGGCATACTTATATTTTATTCGTAAGATCATACTTCACTCAATCAATAATTGATCTTTTGCATAACTGTTCAACGTGATTAGATTTCGCTTCAGAACAAGGCATTTTCGCACGGAAAATAGGCGCATATAGGTCATATGTAACTGTTTGAGTACGAAAATAACGCCGTTATGGTGCGAAAGATAAGTGCGCTGAATAGTTATGCTTTTGTTTTTCTCTGTGCTTCCTCTGCGTCCTCTGTGGCTCTGTGGTAGTCGAAGGGAACGAAGCCACGCAATTTAAATTCAAGAGGAATCACCATGTTTACAACCCTATTTACCAATGAACAATTTTGGTTCGCGATGTTAAGTTTCGCCATTTTAATGTACGTCATTTTAGATGGTTTTGATCTCGGACTGGGCATCCTTTATCCCTGGTTCCGCGATGAACAAGAGCGTGGTTTGATGATGAGCAGCATCGCCCATATCTGGGATGGCAACGAAACCTGGCTGGTTTTTGGTGGGGTAATATTATTTGCCGCATTCCCGGCAGCTTACGCTTTATTATTATCGCAAATGTATTTGCCGGTGATAATGATGCTGTTGGCGCTGGTGCTGCGCGGGGCTTCTTTTGAGTATCGCTTTAAAGCCACCACCAGCACTCAATGGTGGGATCGAATATTCTCGTTTGGCTCTGCTGTCGCCGCTTTTGCTCAGGGTTATATTCTCGGCAGTGTGGTGTTATGGCAACAACCGCAAACCATCAACGGCATCAATCTATTTGCCATTTTAACCGGGTTGGCAGTGATGGCAGGTTATGCCTTATTGGCTTGCGGTTGGATGATCATCAAAAAATCAACCGATATGCAAATACGCGCGGCCAAACTGGCGCAAAAACTCACGGTTATGGTGATGTTGAGTTTTGTCGTCGTTTGCTTATGGACAGTACTGGCCAGCCCAGCCGTTTACCAACGTTGGTTTAGCTGGCCCAATATCGCTTTGTTAGCACCTTTGCCGATGCTAGCGGTGATCATCAGCGTCTCATTATATAGATATTGTCAAATCATTGAGCAGAGCCTTGAACACAGTGCTAACAACCAGACTAATCGACTGAACCAGCTAAACCTCAAACTGCCTTTTGCCCTAACCGTGGGGTTATTTATGATCGGTTTTGCCGGATTATGGGTGGGTATGTATCCCTATATCATTCCGGGGCAGTTGACTTTAACCGCCGCGCTGGCACCAGTGTCCAGTCTTGAATTTACCGCACCAGGGGTGGTGATTTTAATTCCAGTGATATTAAGTTACACCATTTATGGTTATCGGGTTTTTGGCGGCAAGGCGCAATCTATTGTGCAGGTTTATAAGTAATAGGCGTGAAAAGCACCACTATGGCGGGTCCGAAGACCCGCCACCTTTGGGGTTACAACTTCCTGATTTACAACTTCCTGATTTACGACTTCCTGATTTACAGCTTCCTGATATACGACTTCCTGAGATACAGCTTCCTGATTACGACTTCCTGATTACGACTTCCTGATTACGACTTCCTGATTACGACTTCCTGATTACGGCTTCCTGATTACGATTTCCTGATTGACGACTTCCTGAACAAATAAGCGGGGATAAATCCTCCGCCTACTGATTTACAACTTCCTGATATACCGTTTCCTTAGGGAGACCAATCGGTCTACTTGCAGCTAATATAGACAATGCAGTCTCCAGTGTCAACACTTATCTTTGTCTAACTATTCCGCGCACTCATCTTTTGCACCATAACGGCGTTATTTTCGTACTCAAACAGTTGCATATGACTTATATGCGCCTATTTTCCGTGCGAAAATGCCTTGTTCTGAAGCAAAATCTAATCACGCTGAACAGTTACATCTTTGCTTTTACAGTATAAGCGAGCTAAAATAATTGTAGTTGTAGACAAATTGGTCTCCTTCACTCAATATACCCGCCTTGAAAAAGGCAAGAGAAGCAAACGATGAACAGTAAAAAATTAACCTTGGTGCAATCGGCCTTAAAGCTTTTTTATAGCAAAGGTATCCATGCCGTTGGCATCAATGAAATTTTAAAACACTCGGGAGTGGCGAAAAAAACCCTGTATAACCATTTTGCGAGCAAAGATGATTTAATTCTAGAGGCCCTGCAATACCGGGATGATATTTTTATTCAATGGTTCGATGATAAGCTTAACGAGGTAGCACCCGGTCGGGATGCGCTGATTGCGCTGTTTTATGCGCTTGACGAATGGTTTAATAATCGCAGCACGGTCATCGGCAATTTTCGTGGCTGCTTTTTTATCAATGCCAGCGCCGAATATGGCGATACTGAGTCAATGATTTTCCTCGCCTGTAAAAAACATAAAAATCGGGTTCGTAATATCATCAAACGCCATGTTGACTTATTTGAACCAGATGAAAGCCAAAGCAACCTGCTAGCAGATACCTTATGTATTCTCAAAGAAGGTGCAATTACCACCGCCAAAGTACAATATCAGCTCGACGCTGCGTTAAAGGTGATCCCGCTGGTGTCGAAAATGCTTAGCCCCCAAGAGTAGCCCCAGAACACATTCCGGAGAAAACATGCAACCACAAGATTCATCCCGCCTCAGCTACGCCCTGATGACAGCCGACGACATTCAACTGATGTTTGATCTCGACCAAGATCCCGAAGTCATGCGTTATATCAATGGTGGCACGCCCTCAACCATGACCTCCCTACGAGAGGTGATGATCCCCCGAATGCAAAGCTACAGCAATGAAAACAAAGGTTGGGGATTATGGAAGGTGACCGTTAAACAAGACCAACAATTTATCGGTTGGGTATTGGTTCGGCCAATGGATTTTTTCAGCGATACTCCCGCATGGCAAGACATTGAACTGGGTTGGCGCTTCAAACAAAGCAGTTGGGGTAAAGGTTACGCCACCGAAGCCGCCAGTGCCATCAAAGATGCCCTTATCGCCAAAGGTGACATTGAATACCTCAGTGCTATCGTCATTGAAGGTAATGCCGCTTCCATCAATATTATGGAAAAGCTGGGGATGAGTTATATCAAAACCGATGTCCATAAAGACCCACTGGGTGATATGGAAGTGGTTTTTTATCAATTGGCAGTGAAGTAAAAAGAGAAAATAAAAAGGTGAGACAAAAGCCTCACCTTAGGTAACCTATATCAGGATTAATCCTGGCAATAGGTATAAACGATTTGGCAATGGATGGTCGCGTTACCTTGAACATGACAAATATTCTCATAAGCTTCACACTCGGCTTCGGTAACCGGGCCGCCGGCACTCACCGTCACCCCATAACTTAAACCCAGTGCCATCAATGCCATTTTAAACTTTTTACTTTTCATTACTGCTTCCTATTTACGATTTGTCCTCAAATGTTTGAATCCTAACTGTTCCGCGCACTCATCTTTCGCACCATAACGGCGTTATTGTCGTACTCAAACAGTTGCATATGACCTATATGCGCCTATTTTCCGTGCGACAATGCCTTGTTCTGAAGCGAAACCTAAGCACGCTGAAGTGATAGGAAATCCCCAAACACGCTATGAATTGTATAAAAATTCACCTTAAATACTAGCAACTCAATGACACCAACACAACTGTTTATTTATCTTTTTGTGGAATTTGGAACTGATCTACCGCCGAATATCCTCAGCACCATCCCAGCCATGTTTCACGCCGCTCACCATCAATTGCGCACTACGCTTATGATACAAGGTCGCGGTTTTATCACCTGGGTTACACTTTAATACCTGCTTAAACGAACGTGCCGCCGATTCAAAATCTCGTTGATAGTAATGTCCCAACGCCGTTTCAAACAAGGTCAGGCATTGATTTTTTAACGCGATGATTTCATCTTTATCACCATCGAATATTTCAATCATCGCTAGCGAGCTTTTCTTACCCTTGACCTTGGCATGGCCAAGCCGACGGTGACTAAATGGATGGTTTGGTGACAGCTTGTCAAAACATAACTCACTCACCATCAACGAGACCCCATAGGTTTTGGTCAAGCCTTCAATCCGAGCTGTTAGATTAACCGCATCTGAAATCACAGTGCCATCCATACGCTGATCATTACCAATAGTACCCAACATTAAACTGCCGGAATGTAATCCGATACCTACCGATAACGCTTCATCCCCTTGCGCCACACGTTGCGAATTATACTGCTGCACCTTAGCTAAAACCGCCACCGCCGCAGTCACCGCATCATCTGCGCTGTCAGGGAACAAGGCCATCACCGCATCACCTTGATATTTATCGATGAAACCGCCATTTTGACTGATCTGAGGAATAACATAACCAAGATATTCATTGAGAAAATCAAAATTTTGTTTCGGTGTCAATTGCTCTGACAAGGCGCTAAAACCATGGATATTGAGATTGAACACCGTCATCTCTTTTTGTACCTGGTCACCTAGGCGCACATCTACAATTGACTCGCGGTTCAAAATATTCAAAAATTCGGCTGGTAAAAAGCGAGCATATGCGGTATTGATTTTCATCAAGTTCAACTGAGTCTTAATTCGCACCAGTAACTCATCTTTAGAAAACGGTTTTGCCAAATAATCGTTAGTGCCGCTAGAAAACCCTTCAACCAAATCTGCCACCTGGTTTTTCGCCGTTAGCATCAAAATCGGCAATTCACTGGCACTATAATCTTCACGAATTTTACGAGCCACTTCATAACCCGACATCCTAGGCATCATCACATCCAGTAATATCAAGTCAAACGGACTCGGCCCTGTGATCAATTCCAACGCTTGGGCACCACTTAATGCCATCGACACTTTATAATTAAGCCCCGACAGATGATTAGCCAAAACCTGCTGATTAATCGGCTCATCATCCACCGCCAAAATACGATAAGGTTCCTTATTGGTTAAGCCACTATCTGCATCATTGGCTGAATTGGGTTCTGCCTTATCGTGGGCATCTGCATCATATTGTGGATAAACAACAGGTGCCTGTTTCGGCAAGATGATGGAGTGGCTCTTATCAACACGTCTGTTGTCAAGCTGCGTGATCATCGGTTTTCCCGGCTCGGGTAGTGAACCACTGATCGGCAAAGTTATTGATACCCTCGTCCCTTTATTAAGCGTTGAAATCACCTCAATCGAGCCACCATGCAGCTCAACCAGCTGACGGGTCACGGTCAGTCCCAATCCAGAACCCCCATATTCACGGGTCATAGAACTGTCAGCCTGAACAAAAGAATCAAAAATAGTCGCTAATTTTTCTGCTTCAATGCCAATACCCGTATCTATAATACATATGGTGATCGCATGTTCTGTACTTTGTCCGGTGATCCGAATACTGCCCGCATCGGTAAACTTAATCGCATTACCAATCAGGTTAAACAGAATTTGTTGTAGTCGGTCTTCATCCGCATCTGCGGGCGGTAAATCCTCGGGAACATCATTGATAAATTGAAGCGCTTTGTTCTTGACCAAAATAGCGGTCATGCTTTGAGTGACTTCAACCGCCATACGTAAATCAATGGCCCGTCGATTAAGGGTTATATCACTGGATTTGAGTTTGGAGAAATCGAGAATATCGTTAATCAGATTCGCGAGGCGTTTACCACTGTTGACCACCATGGCGAGGTTGTCATTGGCTTTTGCAGGCAACTGGCCTGCGACCCCGTCAATCAGCGATTCAGCCAAACCAATAATACCATTAAGAGGGGTACGTAATTCGTGGGAAGTGTTGGCCAAGAAGGCATCTTTGAGTTTGTCCACTTGGCTAAGTTGTAGGTTATGCGCCCGTGCATCTTCGGTGTGTTGACGCTGAGTCTGCAACTTTTTATGCTGCGAGCGGGCAAAGAGCAAAATCAAACTGGCCACCGCTAAACAATACAAGCTATACGCCCACCAAGTTTTCCAGGGCGGTGGCAATACCGTAATTTTTAACTCCTTACTCAGTGCACTCCAGTAACCATCTTTATTTCGCGCCTTAATTCGCAAGGTATATTCACCACCCGCTAAGTTGGTATAAGTCGCCCGTCGGTGCCCAGCATCGGTGAAAATCCAGTCCAAGTCTTGCCCTTCGAGTTGATAAATATACTGGTTTTTCATCGGATTAACAAAATGCAAAGCGGCAAACTCAAACGATATCAAATTTTGCTTATGGGTCAGTAACAATTGTTCTGAAGCATTAATGGCTTTGGCCAAAGTAAAGGTCGTCACCTTATTGACTAAGCTAGACTTATGATCTTTAACTGGCACCGAAAGGTTTGCCAGCAAAAAGTCCGTCAATACCACCGATGCCATCTGAGTATCATCTTTAATATTGTCAGGAAAGAAACGGTTAAAACCATTAATACCACCAAAAAATAACTCACCGTCAACCCCTTTATAATAGGCTCCCTTGCCAAACTCATTACTTTGCAATCCGTCATGAACATCATAATTTTTAAATGCCTGAGTCTTAACATCAAACCGCGACAGTCCTTTATTGGTGCTAAGCCACAGCATCCCGTGATTATCTTCAAGAATGGCGTGAATATTGGCGTTGGGTAAGCCGTCTTTTTTAGTATAACTGGTAAACGTTTTACGCGTTGAATCAAACTTGTTCAGTCCACCTTTGGTACCTACCCAAAGTAACCCAGTACTATCTTCATAAATCGATCTGATGGCATTATCGCTCAAACGGCCATGACTTGAATCCTGTTTGGTATAAGACTCAAAGCGCTCGGTTTGGCGATCAAACTTGTTAAGCCCACCATCAGTGCCAACCCACAACGCGCCTTTTGAGTCCTCATAAATAACATAAACGGTATTCTGGCTCAAACTGTCGGGATTGGTCTCATCATGGCGATAATAAACCAAACTTTTGCTACCAATGTTATATTTGGCCAATCCATTGACCAAACCAATCCAAATGATATCCTGCTCATCAATATAAATCGTATTAATAAACATACTTAAACTTTCATTGCTGGTTGAAGGCGGATCGAAATAATCAAATGTTTGCCTGTCTTCATCAAACTTGCTCAATCCTCCGCCCCAGGCACCGGTCCAAATAGCACCGGTGCTGTCTTCATCGATGGCCCGAACACGATTATGATTTAGAATAAAGCGACTGGCCTGCTGCGGTTTGTAATGGATAAAACGTTCTGAGGTCAACTGTTTGTTGTCGTTTGTTGTGACCACATATTGATTGACCCCTTCATTGGTGCCAATCCAGAATCTGCCAGCACTATCGCGATGAAATGCAAAAATATTGCTATGGCTTAGGCTATTCGAATCCCAAGATTGGTGGTTAAAATGGCCAAAATTGTACCGCGAACGGTTCACCTTATTTAGCCCTCCACCATAGGTGCCAATCCAAAGTGCACCATGAGCATCTTCGTAAAGTGACCGTACGATATTATTACTCAAACTGTGGGGATCAGAGGTTTTATGTTTAAAACGAACAAAACGCTTGGTCTGTCGATCGAACCTATTAACTCCATCACCAGAAGTGCCAATCCAAAGCAAACCCTCACTATCTTCAGTGATCCCCCGGATATGATTACCGCTGATACTGTGGGCATCTGTCTGGGAGTGCTCAAATCTGGTAAAACGCTTTAAACTGGCATCGAAGCTGTTCAAGCCTTTACTCGTACCAATCCACAGTATGCCTTTGGAGTCCTCAAAAACACTATTAACATTGCCGTCGCTCAAACTGTGTGGGTCTTGTGAATCATGAAAAAAATGGCTAAAGGTTTTTTGTTTGCTGTTATATCGACTCAGACCATGCTGAGTACCCAGCCACAAAATCCCCTTTTCATCAACATGCATATCCCTAACATAGTCATTCCTTAAACTATTGCTATCAATATCACTGTGTCGATAATGTTCGAAATGACCAGATGCCGGATTTAATTTATTTAAGCCGCCCCCTAATGTACCAACCCATAGGTTGCCTTGCTTATCTTCAACGATGGACCAAACATTGTTATGACTGATACTTTGGGGATTTGACTTATCATGTTCAAAGCGAAGAAAACGCTCAGTGCTGGGATCATATTGATTCAGCCCGCCGCCAAGGGTACCAATCCACATGGTGCCTTTTGAATCTTCATACAGTGTTTCGACCCAATTAGCAGAGAGTGATCCGCTGTCTTGTGGGTCGTGACGAAACACCTTAAAACTATAACCGTCATATCGATTCAGGCCATCCTGCGTTGCAAACCACAAAAAACCCTGGCTATCCTGAAGAATGCTACTCACGGTATTTTGTGATAAGCCATTTTCAATGGTTAAATGATCAAAGCGAGTAACAGGTCCGACAGCCTGCGCAGGAAAAATAGAGGAAATAATAAGGAAGAATGCAAACAATAATAAGGCAAAACAGCGCATAAGATTCTGATTCGTTATAATGAAATTGGTCTGATGGCGTAGCATACCTTAAATGCTCTAAATACAGAAGTCGAAACAACGGCATCTGGCTTAGCTAGTTATCGTCCAGAAACTCAGATCCATGTGAGGTTTCTGGAGCAAGCTACATTCAAGCAAGTGGAATTTCGCTTACTTTTCAACAAGTTGAAAAGTGGGGTCATCCATGACCCACATTATCTAGCGCCTAGAAACTTCGTTTCTGGACAGGCACTACCTACACACCAGATAAAAATGCAGATGCAACTTAATCATTGCAAACGCAAACGCCTGGCTGTAACCACAAACAACTGTCAATAAAACCATCCAAAACTCGGTCTTACCGTATCGATATCTTTCCACCTGGATAGGTTTGGTTACAAAGCAAACAAAATGTTAACTTTAAACATCAAGTTATCATTAAAGACTTTATTATTTAACATCAATGACAACGTTGTCAGTTTGTATCGGTTTGTTTATGGGATTGAGCGATGCTAAAAACCTCAACGTTGTTATTGCTCAGCACGGTAAAAATAAAATTCTCTTTCGATAAGTTGATCCAAAGTACGCCCATACACTATGCATATCTGGGTGCCACCGACACAAACCTAAGGTTGTCGTATATCGACATTAATGGTGCCCAGTGCGCACCCTACGATGCCATAAAATTAACATTATTGTTACGTTACATCAAAATAACCTAAAATCACAACGTACATTATCAATCAGTTAATGGTGCGCAATGCGCACCCTACGGCGTAAATAGTTACTTACAGAGAACTGAATTCACCACCGAAATGTTAACAAAACCATCTAATGTCAACCTATTGTAAATCAAATACGCCATTGCTACTGTGAAATGGCGTTGCAGCCATTGCGTTGCAAAGCGAATCTAACGTTAAAGCAGCTAAGCCTGGATATGCCTGATAAGCAATCCTGCTAAGCAACCAATAAAAACAAACAACAACAAAGGTAAATTACCATGAGAATCTTAAGCCCGTTAGCGGCTACCATCGCCATAGCATTGTCATCGACCACGATGATGGCCAATGCAGCGATCGCTGTACAAGCTAACCATAACGCACAGGGTCAAGCCACATTTGTTAAAGGCCAGCTTGGTACCACCTCTTCAGCCAACACCATCACTGCGTTGAAAAGTATTTTATCTAGCCAGCCAGGTTATGAAGCCGTCGGTAACGAAGACTTTGCGGTCAAACGCCAATGGATTGATAAACTAGGAAAACGTCACACTCACTTAAACCAGCGCATTAATGGTTTAAACGTTTACGGCACTAGCATGATTGTTCATGCCAATATCTCCAATGTAAAAGGTGCCAACAGCGCACTTAAAAACAATAAAGACCAAGACAACGCCAATATTTATGCGATTTCAGGCACCTTAGCCACAGATGATACCTTGACCAACCTACAAGCGGTGGTGCTTAAATCCAAAACCGCAAAGAGCACCGCCAATCAGGCTATTCATTTAGCAGCCAATATCGGTGATGTTACGGGTGAAGCAGAACTGGCCTATGTCTTTTTGCCAGAAGCAGGTGAAACCAAACTGGCATGGCGCATCGACGTAAGCTGGGACAATGGTGATGAAGATTTTGGTCATGACATTGTCTTCTACGATTATCATAACAACGAGTTGCTGACGCGCCATCCGCAAATTCATGCAGCGAAAAACTGGCAGACTCATTCACTGGATAACCAGGGCCGCAGCGCTGCACCAGGTCGTTTATTATGTACTAACGAAGAGAGCTGTGGTGATGATTCAGGCACTCGGGCACATGATGGTGCCTCAGGGGTTTATGATTACTATAAACAAACGTTCGGTCGCAATGGTATTAACGACGCCGACATGACCATGGTCTCTAGTGTTCATTTAGATCGTAACCTGAACAACGCCTACTGGACCGGTACCCAGATGATGTATGGTGATGGCGACGGTCAAATCCTTGGTGATTTAACCATGAGTTACGAAGTGATTGGTCATGAGCTGACTCATGGCGTCACTCAACATACCGCAGGTTTGATTTATCGCAATGCTTCCGGTGCACTTAATGAAGCTTGGTCTGATATTTTGGGTGCAGCGGCCAAAGCGCACCACAATGGCAGTGAACAGCCAGACTGGTTATTGGCCAAAGAATCTTTTACCCCGACCAAAGACGGCGATGCCATGCGTTACATGGACAACCCAACCAAAGATAACTACTCAAAAGACTGGTTTCCGGATCATATTCCATGGGGCGGCAGTGATAACGGAGGCGTACATGGCAACTCTGGTATTGCCAACTTAGCTTTTGTTTTATTGGTAGACGGCGGCAGCCATCCAAGTGGCAAATCAGAACAGCTGGTGACAAAATTGGGTCTGGCCAAAACCGAGCAAATCTTTTATCGTGCCCTGAACACCTACATGAACCAGAACACCAACTTTGAAGGCGCTCAAACGGCGACTGCTCAGGCCGCTGAAGACTTATATGGTATCGCAGAGAAAGATGCCGTGATGGAAGCTTGGTGTGCCGTCGGTGTTGGCCTCAACACCCCTGCTTGTGGCGATGTTGTTTATCCTGATTGTGACGATGCCGCATGGGATCCAGCAACGGTGTATACCGCTGGTGATCGTGCCAGCAGACATGGCAAAATCTATGAGGCCAAATGGTGGACCCGTGGTGCCGATCCAACTCAGGCTCCTAATGAGTGGTATGTTTGGTTTGAAGTGGCGGTTTGTGAAGCCCCGTAAAGTTTTTTGACACAAAACCGAGCATCAATTTCATCCATTGATGCTCGTTTTTTTTTACTTTTGCTTTAATTTCGATGGCAGCAGCCTTATCACAGCCACCCTCAACAGTATTGTTCAGCCACAATAATAATTATCGGCCATCAAACTGTTAAAAACCCGACAAAACAACACCTTTTTATCAAATTGTCCAAATCATTCTAGTATTTGGCAAGCATTTGATACCGCCCTCAAAGCTAATTTCGCTATTATAGCCTCACTGATTCAGACACGAATCGTTAAAAGGAAGTCGTAAAAGGGAAGTCGTAAAAGGGAAGTCGTAAAAGGGAAGTCGTATAAAGGAAGTCGTATCAAAGGAAGTCGTATCAAAGGAAGTCGTATAAAGGAAGTCGTATAAAGGAAGTCGTATAAAGGAAGTCGTATAAAGGAAGTCGTATAAAGGAAGTCGTATAAAGGAAGTCGTATAAAGGAAGTCGTATCAAAGGAAGTCGTATCAAAGGAAGTCGTATCAAAGGAAGTCGTATCAAAGGAAGTCGTATCAAAGGAAGTCGTATC
>JBLGCB010000110.1:0-16649 GCA_047617105.1 Phenylobacterium sp.
GTTGTAGTCGCCAATCAGCAGCTTTTCTGCTTTGTTCTTGCCCCATTTGACATTTTTTTTAATCTGTTGACTCACCGACAAATGGCCAGAGATATCGCTGTGCATCAAATAGTGCTGATCTTTTTGCACCGATACCGCGAGTAAATCCTGGCGACCATCGCCGTTAAAATCTCCCGCGTGATAACTAAAATCAATACTATTACTGAGCAAAGGTAAATCGCTTGAGGTGTAATCAACGTCAGCCCGAGTGGTTAAATCCAGCCCATCAGCGGTGGCAAAATAAGTGAGTGTGACATAATTACCCGGCAACACAGCGGTAAAATCAGCCAAGCCATCACCGTTAAAATCCGCCAGGATGATGTGTGCCTGAATGATATCCCAGCCGTAATCCGATGACCCAGAAGATAAACGTGCAGGCAAAACCTGCTGATTGGCCACTTGATAACCCGAACTGGTGCCCAGCGTGACTGAACTTTGCTCAGCAGCTGTATTGGCTTGCAACAATAAATCGCTGATGCCATCACCATTCACATCGGCAAAATGTGGTTGATGGGTCTCATTTGACCATGCAACATCAAGGCTGTTTGCATTGGTCAAAAGGGGGAGTAATAACAATAAAGTACTGAGTAATAAGCGATGTGATGTCAAGGTTTGCACCATCAATATCCTGTTTTTGTGACAATTATGCGGGAGATCCATGGATTTGGTTTGCCCCACCTGTTTATAGGGGCGGCAGGTTAAACCTAATAATGTCTACAGTCAAGTCAATATTTTTTTGTCATACTTTCTAAAAAAATAAAAAATAGCGTCTGATTATCTGTGGTGTCGTTATGAATGATGGGGATCGGTGGTGTTATGATTAAATGTCACGCAGAAAAAGTGCCTGTCCTTAGGCTTATGTCTTAGGCTTACCTTATTGACGATTAACATTGAGTTGACGTGGTTAGCCTTTTTTTTTCAACATACAAAACCCCAACTACTCACTTTTAAACATATCATGGATCGCGGCAAGGCTGTCATCCATTGGCTCGGGTTGCGCTGAGTTGGCTGATTGATCGGTGCTTTGAGCAGCCGGGTCTGGTGGCGGTGCCGTATAAGGCGCGTTTTGTGCTGGCGGCTGATCAACCACTTGCTGCGCTTGGGCTGCCAGTTCTGCTTCAGAATCGCTGTATAATCCCTCTTGTTGCTCAAACAGTTGTTTGGCGAGGGCAAAAAAATCCGATTGGGGCAGTGGTGCAGCACCAAAAACACTTTTGGTCACCGGTTCAGCCACCATCAGCGGCGGCGGTTCAAACCCTTCCATGCCTTCGAGGTTACATGACTTAATTGCGTCATTAATCAGCGCCATCGAATGCTGATACAAAGCCTCAGGTGAGGTATCCTGTGGCGGGGGAGTTGGTGCCACTGTTGCTGGTTTAACAGGCTTACGCTTTTTCTTGGCCATCATATACCTCTACGATTTGATTAGATATTTGCATAGATTTTTTTAATCCCAATCACCATCGCCGCTTGCGAAGTGATATTGGCCTGTTGCTGGGCAAATACCTGATTCATTGCTGACATCCCCATCGAGTTGGCCAGATTGACATACAAATTGCCCATCGCCATCGCAGGTGCTAAAGCGACATTCATGGTATTTATCGCGCTGATAGAATCAAAAACCTGAGCCATTCCAGACATAGAATATTCCTCTCAATTAAGGTAAAAGTTAATTTGTGATCAATAAAATCATTTCAACCACCTGTTCATTACACCCTACTATTAGGCAACAACCGGGCCAATTTGGCTGGTGACCCTAAAGCCCCCGCACACCTATGCTCGAGTCATGTTACCTCAGATAACCCTAGCCAACTTTTGGCCGACGCCGTCCAATACTGATATTTCAGTGGATGAAAATAACCAGCCAGATTATTTCTGTGGTTTTAGGTTTTCCAACACACTTTGCCCTGCTTCACCCACCGCTTTGAGGTTGTCTACCGCAAAAGTGATATTGTCTTTGGCGCTATCAATGATTTCTTTGTAAGCGAGATTAGCCGGTTCTTCGAGCCACTTCGCCGAAGCAACCCCGATCACTGTTGATTCAATGCTACAGATGTTATTGAGTAAATCGGTGGCATTTTGTACCGAAGTAGCGATTGACTGGTGAATATTGGCCTGGATCAACTGGTGTTCAGTCGCGCCCGCTTCAAACAGCCCCCCTGTACCATTGGTGCCATTAGAAGTACCGGTACCGTTGGTACCGCCAGTGCCGTTATCTGCCATTGCCGCTTATCCGCTTAGTCACCAATAACACCAGTCTCATCATTTGCCTGAATTTTTAATGTGAGTAAACGATTCCATTTGATCGAGCATATCCTGGCGCATTTGCTCAAATTGATTGCGCATTTGACTGACATAATCCGCTTGTCCGCTGGCAAAATTATTATGATAGCTTTGCTGAAATATCTGATCAGTCATTATTGAATGATACGGCGATTGTGGTGCGTTTTGTTTACGATGAAGGTAATCTTCAAAAATCACTGATTCAGCTTGTTGTTCTGCTTGTTCTTCAGCATCTTGCTGAGCTGACTGATATGATTTTTTAGGGTTTGAATGCTCTGTTGATGCCATTTCTGTAAAAGCATGGCAAGTGTATTTGCCTTGCGCATTGGCGGTGGCTTCAAATTCAAAAACAGTCGATTTAGTCATGGCTGTCACCGTCTTTTGTCAGTGTCGTCTTGCTGTTGATTGTGGATGAAGTCAGAGTCGCTTTTATTTTGTCCATCAAGCGATCTAGCTGGGACTCCTGAACTTGTTGGATTTTCGCTAACCCTTGGAGCGGATCCAATAATGAATCGTTGAGTAACATACCATCTAGGTTTGTGGTGCTGCCAATGTTTTGCGATTGGCTGTTTTGCCCCTGGTAAGCAAAATGACCCTGTAATGGTGTATCGCCAGCTTGTTGAGCATTTGCTTGCTCAGTTGATGGTGCATTGGTGGGTAAGGGGTTGAGCTGCGCCAGTGCCTGAGCCAGCTTCTGTTGCTCTTGCAGTTTAAGATTTTCAAGCATTTGCAAGGCATCTTGTTGCAACGCATAAACATCACTGCTGGCCTGGTTTAGTGGCGGCTCAAGCTGAGATTCAACCACTCGAGCTTCAATGCTCTGGGTCTCAATAACGTCAAGCTCAATAACTTCAACCTCAATAACGTCAGGTTCTATCACCTCGGTTTCAATGGACTCAAATTCATCGGCTTGTGCTGCGATCACCTCGATTTCAATGGCTTCAAATTCATCGGCTGGTGCTTCTACCACTTGAATCTCAATAAACTTATCTTCGACGGCCTCAGCAGCCGCTTTGGGGTTATCAACCATTAAGTCATTACAACCATGGCATCGACAAATGGTGACTTCACATTCGACTGGCACCAAAGAAGCGCCTCCGATGGCTTTATACGAAATATCACTCATAGTATCCTCTTATTATTGTCACTTTCCTATGTTGAAGAATAACCATCTTCGCTAGCGAGCCATATGACACATCCGCCGCTCTACCACTTTACGGTGTACACCGAGCATTCGGGCGGCTTTGGTTTTGTTGCCCGAGCTGAGGGTGATCGCCTCTTCGACTAGGGCATCAAATATCGCCTGAATTTTATTGCCAATGGGCATAGCAATAATCTCCCGAGCCAGCTTGGAGATCACATTGTCATCTTGTTCACAAATCGCCATCGCCCGAATGCAATTGGCTGATAGGTAATCACTATCGGCCAGTACCGACAGTTTGTCGATGGTGTTTTTCAACTGGCGGATATTGCCCGGCCAACTGGCATATTTAAACAATTCTAGGGCACATTCGCTAAACACAATGCCACCTTGTTGTTTAGCAAAATAATTCACTAACAAAGGAATATCTTCTCGGCGTTGTTCCAGCGATGGAATTTCTAATTCAAACAAATTAAAGCGATAAAACAAGTCTTCGCGGAATAAACGATTTTGCACCATCTGCTCCATATCCGCATGGGTTGCCGTGATAATGCGACCATTAAACTGACATTCCTCATTGCTGCCAATTCTGCTGAAGCGTTTGGTTTCGAGTACTCGCAATAATTTAGGCTGGTGTGACAACGGCAGTTCAGCCACTTCATCGAGAAACAGGGTGCCGCCATTCGCCTGTGCTAGAAATCCATGGTGGCGCTTATCAGCGCCAGTAAAAGACCCTTTCTCATGGCCAAATAACAATGATTCGAACAAGTTTTCAGGGATGGCACTACAGTTGACGGCCACCAATTCTCCCTTGCGGCCGCTTAATTTGTGAATGGCATGGGCAAAAAGTTCTTTACCCGTCCCCGTGGCGCCCTTTAAAAATACGGGCCGATCACAAATGGCTATCTTAGGCATTTGCGCCGCCAATTTATGAATCGCCGGATCTTGACCTATAATGCCGGGCAGCAATTGCTGCGATTGGGTTGAGCATGTGTTCATTATGTTTTCCATACTATTTGCCCACTTGTGATCACGGCGCGTATTATTAGGTGCTTTACTAGGCACTTCAATAAACTTAAAACCGCAAAAACAATTAGGCTGGGTTTACTGTCTGGCCAGAGTTACTGCCTGGCTGATATTAACCACCGGACAACATCATCGCCGAATAAAGTTAACCGCCAGGTTGAGTGAACAGCCAGGTGAGTCCGCTGAAAATACCGCCATACCCGAATAAAATAGATAACAAATTGGTCAATAACTATCAGCTCAGGGCCATCTAAACATTCCCTTGTGCCTATTGCCTTTGCTTGCGTACCGGGTACATTTGAATTCGTCACTTATTACGATATTGCTGCGGTGCCGATTTAAAGAAGGCTTTAAACGCGGTTGAAAAATTCGCCGGATCGTTATAACCAACTTCATAACAAATATGTTGAATACTTAAATTGGTGGTTTTCAACAAGTTTTCTGCTTTGTGCATTCTCTGTTCCCTTAACCAGCAAAAAGCGCCTTTGCCCAACACTCTTTTAAACGATGAAGACAAGGTATTACGGTTCGTGGCCATCGCATGGGCCAGTTGATCCAGTGAGTGATTCACCGTCAGATTGGCCAGTAAGTAACGACAGGTATTTTGCACCAAGACATTATCTTTATCCCGTTCGAGCTCACACGCATCTGAAATACGCTCAGCTAAATGGGTAACATCAATCCGTGGATGTAGTTGGTTAAGAATTTGATCGGCATTCGGCATTTCACTATAGCGAAAACCGGGTTTGTTTTCGCTGGTGTTGTTTTGACAGGTATTGTTGCGGTAGGCTTGTTGTTGATCAAACTGAGTCAGGCAAATAGCCGATTTAATTCGAGTAAACAGTTCTGCCTCAATCACCGGACTAGAAATATAATCACTGGCACCGAGGTTAAAGATCTTGTTTTTTAATGCTTCGGTATTTTCTATTAATGCCATAATAATGGCATCCTCATTGGCCTCTTTTATCAATTTTTGCAGTAAATCAACACCTTGCAAGCAGTCCACAATCGTTAAATTTGTTTTTTTTTAATCTCTCGTAAATAATCGGTATCATTAAGATTGACCAAAACGGTATCATAACCGGCAGTGTTAAGTAGCTGTTCGGTTTTAAGCAATTGGTCTGAGGTATCATTGGCTCTATTGCCATCGCAATTGCAAATCATCAAAATATTTGGCTTCAGCCCATTCATCTTTGCGTCCTGTATTTATCGGGTTAGTCGTTATTTTCCGTCAAACTCTATTTGTTACTCATCAGCACTTCCCTTTGGTGCTAAACCGGGAATAGAATACTGTGTATAAATATCCCCGCCTTTTGACCCGTACTTAACGCTTTTGATTGCGTCACTTAATCCCTCCAAATCCACTTTTTGCCATAGTAATACGTCATCTCGTGTGCTTTTTAAGGACCCATAAGGAAGTATTTATTTGGGAATTAAAGGTCCTGAAATCGACAATGATGCATTGCAAATCAATTTAGAACCAATTTAGATCCAAGTAGGTTTACATAAATCAAATCAAGCATCATAAAGGATCCATTTAAGATCCACTGGATCACAATTGGATCCAATATAATTCCAAAGGATATCGTAATGACCCCCGCTAAAACAACCAAAACCGTACAAATAATAACCAGTACATACCGCCTGACTCGTCGCTATTGGCAAATGGGCAAATTTGTGTTTTATTGTCGCGAGGCAAAATTGCCATCATCAACCCGATACTCATTCGTTCGCCAATATTTTTATCATTGAACGATTAATAAATTAAACAAGGAGCCGCTTGTGGCCAAATCTTTACCCCTCTTAATTGCAGCCTCACTAATGGCAGCATCGACACTCATGGCCCCCGCAGCCAGCGCCGCAGAATCGGAAAAAAAGGAAGCTAGCGCATTTTCTAAAAAAATTGAACTGGCGATGAAAGCCGAATCACGCAGCGAAAAAGACAAAGAGCGTGATGGCAATCGTATGCCGGTAAAAACGCTGGAATTTTTTGGCATTGAAGAAGATATGAAAGTGTTAGAACTGATCCCAGGACGCGGTTGGTATAGTCGTTTATTGGCACCCGCACTGGCCGAAAAAGGCGATTTTTATATCGGTGTCGGTAGCCGCAGAGTCAAAGAAGCGAAGGAAAAGAAAGAAGAAGTTTTTCAAAGTATTAAAATAGTCGCCGAAGATACCAAGTTTAGTTACAACGAAGAACTCAAAGGCACTGAAGTTGATAATGTCGATCTGCAAGGCACTGATTATGATGCGATATTAACCTTTCGCAACTACCACAACCTGACCGAAGTAAGCCGCATGAAGCTTAACGGGCTGATTTTGACCGCCCTCAAGCCAGGCGGTATTTACGGCGTAGTTGATCACACTCGTCGTCATATGCAAGAAGATGACAACGAAAATGGCCGTCGTGTCGACCCGGTGTTAGCGATTAAAGAAATTCAGCAGGCTGGTTTTGAATTTGTTGATTATTCTACGCTGCATTACCGTCCAGATGACGAATTGCGTTATGAAGTTGGCCGTAAAACCGTTACGGGTAATACAGATAGATTTACCTTGTTGTTTAAAAAACCTATGTAATATAGGGCATTTGGTGTGGGACCCAGGTCCCACGACCATTACTGCCGATAAATAGCAAAACTCAACGCTGGCACAGTTAAAATCTTGCTGGCCGCATTAAAATTCACTCCTTCCTCACCATACACAGCCTGATAGTGCCCCTTAATCGCTGGCAAGGTGATACTTTTACTTTTCACCGCAGTATTAAAGACAATGGTATAGTTTTCGTCGCTGTTCGCTACCGTTCGGCTAAAACCATATATACCAGGTTCGTCATCGGCATAAAAGGTTTGATGCTGGCCATAACGCAAACCATAATTTGCCCGGTAAATATCAGCGTATTGCTTAAATGCCTGATACAACGGATGGCTCTGGTCAAAGTTATCTTGTGCCGTGCTTTTGCTGCTACCAATCAATTTATCATCAATATAACTGGCCACTTTTGAAGGCATCATATCCTGGCGTGAATCGTGGTTGCCACCATCACCGACAAAACCCTGCTCATCACCGTAATAAATCACCGGTATACCTCGAGCAAAAAACATCAGTGCATGGGCCAATTTACTGCGACGAACTTGCTCTTCTTCGCTCATATTGGCGAATTTATCCTGCAAAAAGAAGCCAAAACGCCCCATATCGTGATTGCCGATAAAGTTTAATAGCTGGTCTGCATTACTGTCTTGGTCGAGGTATTTTTTATCCCGGTCGAATAAAGCTTTTAAGCGATTGGTACCCTGAGTGTCCACCATCGATTCGTAAACCGCGCCCTGAAAACCAAAATCCAGCACCGATGGAATATTACCCGTGGTAGTGAAACTGCTGAGAACGTCGGCATCACCGCTGTAAACTTCGCCGAACATAAAGAAGTTGGGAATACCTTGTTGTTTCGCGTGGTTAATCACAGCTGGCGCAAATTGAGTCCAAAACGCCATATTAACGTGTTTCACGGTATCAACCCTAAAACCATCCGGTTTGAATTCAGTGACCAAGTTATTAAAGATTTCAATCATGCCTTTAACCACTCGTGGGTCATCGGTATTCACATCATCCAATCCCTGAAAATCACCGTAAATAGAGTTTTCACCTTGGTAAGTGGTGTCTCCCTGATTATGGTAATATTTAGGGTCATTTAACCATGCCGGAGTTTTCACCTTCGCGGAGGCTGGGGGAATAACCGTGGTGTATTGATCACCTGCGGCCATTTGCGCCAGTGACTTATAAGTGCAAACATTTTGTGGTGTCGACCAGCCAGAACCGTCTTGGCCATGACATTCGGTGTACTTAATCACATCGGCAGTATGGTTGGTGATGATATCAAAAAAGACCTTTAGCCCCATATCATGGGCGCTATCAATCAGGCTTTTTAAATCCGCATTACTGCCCAAATGAGGGTCTATTTGAGTGAAATCTAACACCCAATAACCATGATAACCAGAAACATCCCCCTGCACCGCCTGATTGCGCAAAATCGGGGTTAACCAAATAGCGGTGACACCCATCTGTTTAATGTAGGGCAGTTTTTGCTCCAGCCCACGAATATCGCCACCGTGGTACATGGCTTTATCTGCCGGGTCTAATCCGCCCCGAGAAATGGCATCAGTAGTCGAGCCCATGTCATTACTTTTATCACCGTTATTAAAACGGTCAGGTAGGACGAAATAAAAAATATCGTCCTGAATGTTACGCGTCAGATAATCATCTTGGTAAGCGAACTGATGTTCAGATACAGCGGCTTGGTCTGAGGCCGAGTGCTTCGCCTGTTCGCCAGTAGAGCACCCTTGTGCACCAAGACACAATGATATGGCCAACGCCATCGCGGATTTTAGATTTTTTATCATGATTTTCTCTTTCATCTGGGTTTGTGATCGTAGGGTGGTCACGCTTTTTTGTGCCCACGCGTAACCAGCCAGTCAACGTCAATCCCGGAGCGAAGTAATCCTGCCAATCTCGAAGATAACATCCGATTGTACGCAGTAAGGAGCACACCATGGCATATGGGCCAGCCTATGGCTGCAAGGTCACGCGTGGGCACTGAAAAACGTGACCACCCTACGCCATTTTATAGCAAGTGTTGGTTCTTCAATTTAACTAAAAACAATACTACGACGTTGTCAACGGCCGTTCACGTTTCATCACATCGAGCAAGTCGTTAAGCTGTTCGTTTTCCCAGTATTCATCTACTGTGTGCGGTAAACGCTGCAACCAGTTCGGATGTTCATCGATAGTACCAGGAATATTGACCTGTTCTTGCAAGCCAATAGCATCTTCCATCGGAATCAACTGGATCCGACCTGGCGATCTGGCCAAAAATGCCTGCACCGCTTTGGTCAACTCAATATTGGCCTGTGGCGGTGAAGTGTTCGGTTGGTCACCAGGGGCCAATACCTTGGCATCTACCAGCGCATCTAATAGCATTTCGCGGCTCGTTACCCGATTATCCCGCTCTTGTTGTGCCATTTCGACGCGCGGATAAAGATTGAGTTGCTCGCGCCAATCGAGATCTTTGCCGGTCCACCAGCCAACCAATGTCGGCATATCGTGGGTAGACACAGTGACCATTGACTGCTCTGGATAGTTTTCAGGACGCTGAAATAATCCAGTCTGCCAGCGTTCAAAATACAAAACCCGATAAGACAATAAACCAGATTTTGCCATGATTTCACCAAAACCATCGGGGGTGGTGCCGAGATCTTCACCGACCACCACACAACTGTTACGTCGAGATTCCAGTGCGATAATCCGCAAAATATCATCCAACGGGAAAGTGACAAACGCACCTTCGGTGGCTTCCAATCCCGGACCTACCCAGTATTGACGCATCAGGCCAAATACATGGTCAATGCGTAACGCGCCGGCATACCGCATATTGCTTCTTAGCGCGCTAATCAACGGCTGATACCCTTTGGCTTTTAACGCCACCGGATTAATTGGTGTCAGACCCCAGTTTTGTCCCATCGAATTTAGCTGATCGGGTGGTGCGCCAACTGCGGCACCAGCGACATAAGCTTGTTTGTCGGCCCACACCTCGGCACCGCCGCCATCACAACCGACAGCAAGGTCTAAATACAAACCTATTGCCATCTTGTTTTGTTCGGCTCGTTGCGCCGCAGCGCCGACTTGGCGATCAGCAACCCATTGTAAAAACATAAAATAGTCGATACGGCGTTTGTGTCGGGCCTGAAATTTTACCACATCATCACTGGCCGGGTCTTGATAGCGCTCAGGCCAGTTAGTCCAGCTATAAGCATTAAAATCTTTCTTACGAAAATGCTCGTATAAAGCATCAAAAGTGGCGAAGGTATAGAGATCGTCTCCCATCTCGAGTTTAAAGTCGTTGTATTCCTGCCCCAGTTCGGTGTCTTTTTTCATATGGTTACGATGAAAATGCTCATATAACATCTCAAGCACCGGGTATTTACACCCTGCCGTCGCAACATAATCAATTAACTCGGCTTGGTTCAATACCGCCAGCTTGGCCTTAAACTCTTCAGAGTTAACCGTTTTTTGTGCCGGCTTACACTCAGCAAAACCTGGCACTGAACTGACATCAATATACAAAGTATTGAGAAAACAACGACTGGTAGGAGAATAAGGGCTGCGGTGAGCAGGGTTACCTGGATACAAAGGATGTAATGGATTTAGACCAATCACCGATGCGCCCTGTGCCGCCGCTTTGTCAATAAGATTGGTTAAATCGCCGTAATCACCGATGCCCCAGCCGCCTGGCTTTTTCAATGAATAAAGTTGAGCCGCCAACCCCCACATTTTAAAATCAGCCGCATCTTGCGGGCCATAACAAGTTTGTGGCGCAACAATCAAACGACACTCATGACTTATCCCAGCCACAGTGACAGTTAACTGATGATAACCTTCTGCTAGGCGTTCAATAGCCAAACGATAGCGAGTATAAACACTGTCGCCAATGGTTTTGTGATCAACTGCTGCCAGTGCTGATAAAGTGGTGTCGCCAGTCAATTGTTGACCGTCCTCGGTGGTGATTTGCCATTTCAGTTGACGGTTATGGTTTTGCTCAGCGGCCACTTTAATGGTGAGCAATACGCCATAATCCGGTTGTTCGGCTTTGATGATCATCACCGGCGGCAATACCTGTAACCATTCGCTGTCACGCAAACGGATGATATCGTTTTGGGTTTGCTCATCGTCGCCAAGGCTATAGCCCATGGCGGTTAGTATCGCATCTCTGGATCGCTCGCTGGTCACCACTGCCTGCCCGGCAGCGTCGGTATAACCGCTTTGAATGCCAACTAAATCGGCCAGCTGATTAAGTAACGTCATGGGATATAATCTCTTCTTTTGCTCTAAATAAATAGTGACTGTAAATATGAAATCAGCAATGGCTGATCTATAAAATTTGGTTTTGGTGCGTATGGCGCACCCTACTCTGTTATCGGTGTTTTTCCAATTGAGAAAATTTCATCTTGGGTTCATGGTGCGCAATGCGCACCCTACGCCTGTAACTCAAAAAACACCGTGGCCAAAGGTGGCACTGTGATTAGCACAGACTGTTCACGCCCTTGCCAGGCCACCGCTTCGCTGCTAACACCGCCTAAATTGCCCTGATCAGAGCCCTCGTAAATGGCAGCGTCAGTATTCAATATTTCCTGATAATGACCGATGCGTGGCACGCCCACTCTATAATCATGATAAGTTTGCGGGGTAAAATTACATACCACGACTACCGGACGATGACGCATCCGGTCATAACGAATAAAACTCACTATAGATTGTTCTGCGTTCTCGTGATCAATCCACTCAAATCCAGCGGCCTCGCAATCCAGCTGATATAGCGCCGGGGTAGATTTGACCATCTTATTGAGGTCTCGTACCACTGACTGTACGCCCTGGTGTAAAGGATGCTCAAGCTGCCACCAATCCAGTGGTTGATCGTGATCCCACTCTTTACCTTGAGCAAATTCAGATCCCATAAAAATCAGTTTCTTGCCGGGATGTGCCCACATAAAACCGTAATATGCGCGTAAATTGGCAAACTGCTGCCATTGGTCACCAGCCATCTTGCCAATCATCGACCCCTTACCATGCACCACTTCGTCATGGCTCAGCGGTAAAATAAAGTTTTCATCGAAGGCATAGACCAAACCAAAAGTGATGTCACTATGATGATGTCTGCGGTGAATCGGGTCCCGTTGCATATACTGCAAAGTATCGTTCATCCAGCCCATATTCCACTTATAGCCAAAACCCAAGCCACCAGCAGAAGTTTCCCGGCAAACGCCCGGCCATGAAGTGGATTCTTCGGCAACACTAAAGGCACCGGGATGATCACGGTATAAGGTTTCATTAAAGGTTTTGAGAAAAGCCACGGCTTCGAGATTTTCGTTGCCGCCAAGGTGATTGGGCACCCATTCACCTTCTTTGCGGCTGTAATCGAGATATAACATGGAAGCCACGGCATCAACGCGAATACCATCAACATGATATTTATCCATCCAAATCATCGCACTGGCGGTTAACACATTGGTCACTTCACGGCGACCATAGTTGTAAATCAGGGTGTTCCAGTCTGGATGAAAACCTTGCCTCGGGTCGGCATGTTCATACAAATGGCTGCCATCAAATCTTTCTAGGCCATGAGGGTCGTTAGGAAAATGGCCTGGCACCCAGTCAATCAACAAACCCAGTCCGGCCTGATGGGCACTGTCGACAAAGTATTGTAAATCGGCGGCATTGCCAAAACGGCTGCTCGGCGCAAACAACCCCACAGGTTGATAACCCCACGAACCGTCAAAAGGATATTCGCTGATGGGCATTAATTGTAAATGGGTAAAACCCATATCAATGGCATAAGGGATGAGTTGGTCGGCAATATCACGATAATTCATGAAATTGTTATCAGCCGTACGTTTCCACGACCCCAGATGTACTTCATAAATACAAATCGCCGCATCACGGGCATTACGTTGCGCACGCTGTTCAAGCCAATCCTGATCTTGCCATTCAAATGGCACTTTTTCACGTAATATCGACGCAGTATCCGGCCGTATTTGCGCAGATTGGCCCATTGGGTCTGCTTTTAACGGCAGCATACAACCGCTATGGTCTGTGATTTGGTATTTGTAGTGAGATTCAGCAGTAACATCGGCGATGAAGGTGGTCCAAAAACCGCTGTTGTCTAGATTGACTAGCGGGTGGCGTCGGCCATCCCAGTCATTAAAGTCGCCAACCACCGCAACACTGCTGGCATTGGGTGCCCAAACGGCAAAAGAAGCCCCTTTGATACCGTTGAGTTCAATCAGATGACCACCAAGTTTGTCATAAATTTTGTCGTGTTTACCCTCAGCCAACAAGTGCAAGTCGAACTCGCTGATAAAAGAGCTTTCATTCAGTGGTTTGTTTTGGTTAGTCATCATACTTCAATGCTGTTTCGTGCGATTAAGTTTAGATGACTATAAATTACGCTATAAGAGGCACTGAGGGCAACGGCTTGCATACGTATGCAAGATTTAGATTGCTATGCATACGTATGTTTTTCATTCGCAATGTGGGAAGGGATGGCGAGAGGTTAATACTACTGACCCGCGCCGCAGGACTCACGAACCACCAACTCGGCTGACATTTCCACCGACTCGATTTGTTCTCCGGAGATAAGCCGCAACAGGCTCTCGACCAGCAACTCACCCGCTTTCACCGTATCCTGCTTCATGGTGGTTAACGGCGGGCTAACACTCGACGCTGTGGCAATATTATCAAAACCGACCACTGCCACATCTTGAGGCACCCGAATATAATTTTCTTTCAACGCCCGAATGGCACCGATGGCAATCAAATCACTAGCGGCAAAAATGGTATCAAACGGTTTATTCAAATCGATTAACTTTATCGCCGCTTCATAACCAGACTCTTCGGTGGTAATGGCATCGATTTGCAACGCCTCGTTCACTTCAAGCCCCGCCGCACTCAGCGCTTTACAATGGCCTTTGTAGCGATCCCAAAACTCTGGGCAGTGACTATCGGCACCACCGAGAAAAGCCATTTTTTTGCGGCCCTGACCAACCATGTAATCGGTGATAGTTTTGCCACCATCAATATTTGAACAGCCAATTGACACCATGGCTTCGCCAGGCATCGCAGCGCCCCAACGAACAAAACGGGTGCCTTGTTCGATTAAACGCAGTAACTTATCGTGATAATCATCGAAATCACCATAACCCAACAAGATAATGCCATCAGCTTTGTTACTATCATCAAAGTCGGCGTGCCAGTCTGCATTCATTTGCTGAAACGACACCAGCAAATCATAACCGCTTTTGGCGCAAGCACGGGTAATGCTGCCGAGCATCGATAAAAAGAACGGATTGATTAACGAATCGTCACCAGTGGGGTCTTCGAACAACAATAAGGCGATGGTCGCACTGCTTTGCAAGCGCAGATTACTGGCATTTTTATCGACTTTATAATTAAGCTCTTTGGCAATAGCCTGAATTTTTTCGCGGGTTTTCTGATTCACTAACGGACTGTTACGCAAGGCCCGGGACACCGTCGATTGTGACACTCCGGCCCGATATGCTATGTCAATGGAATTTGCTTTCATGACAACTCTTTATTAATTAGGGCAATAAGTTAGGGCTATAAAGACCCAATAAACACTGGCGTTCATCCGATATTAGCAGAGAGTCGCAGGTATGTACAATTGAGAGACATTGTGAGGCAATTCAGGCAGTTAGTGCCCACCTAATATCGGTCTATGAAAACGCAATTTCTACCTACCATAATATATGATCACCCTTGATTTGATTTGAGCAACCAGCTGGCCATAATTTATACTGGTGGTAACACCTTAAAACCTGTAGTATCTGATTGAAAGTTTCATGGCTTGCATTTAACGATTATTCACCAGAGGTATTCTATTGGCTAAGCTCGAAGTCTCAAGGCGAGAATTCTACAACGCCTTCAAAGCACATAGGTTGTTGTATACAAAAACTGAGCAACAATCTAATGCATCCCTAACCTGTCTATTCTATGCCATCGAATGCGGTTTAAAGTCAATAATAATGAAGCGAGAATGCCGAGAAGTATCAGGTTCTAGGGAAGAAGAATTAAGTCATGATATTAATAAAATGCTTAACGCGCTCAGCAGTCCCCAAGTATTACTTATTGACAACCAAATCCAGCTAAAACCTTTAAAAAATCCTGACCGAGAACGTAAAGCCAGCCAGAAATACATTAATCAAGTATTACGTTATGGCATGACGTTTCATCATGATGAAATGAAAAATACATTGGCAGAAAAATTGACGACCATCATGGTCTGGATCGAAGGAGAGTTAAAATAATGTTGTTAAGTTGGTTTGATATCAGAAAACAATTGGCGGCTGCAACTAAAAGCTTTACCCAATACCCTGATGGGATTATTAATATTCAATGTTTTAGTGATGCCATTGACGTCGATTATAGTAATGCTGAATCGGCTAGGCAATGGTTTAAACAACACTTTAAGCAACAGTGGAATGAGCAAGAAAACGAAATCAGCTTTAACATTGCTTCCACCAACTTACCTGTTATTTTTACTCAAACACAAGATAGCCCCCACAAACACCACATACGACCATTATGGCAAGACGTTGGTTATATAAAACAAGGCGATACATTTAATATTGAATTTAAAGATGCCAATAAAGACGATCCTGAATTGATCGCTTTTTATTCCTTTAAAGGCGGTGTAGGTAGAACAACCTCTTTGCTGACTTATATGGCAGCACTCATTGAAAGCCATCGAAAATCGGCAAAAAGTGGTGAAAAGATCAAATTGTTATTAGTTGATGCCGACCTAGAGGCTCCGGGTATTACTTATTTATTACCGAGTACCGGGCGTGCCGACGTATCTTGGATACAGTTTATGGAATCAATGCAATATCCGGTGTCCAGCCCTGATGAGGTGACAGATTTTTATGCTACAGAGCTGAGAAAAGTATCCATCGAAAAACCAGGCGTTGAATTATTTGTTTTACCTGCTTTTTCAGGCAGTTCAGAGCAAGGCATGTCACAAATAGCCGATGTTCAAGTAAAACCAGAACATTTGACGCGTTCTACAGATTTACCGTGGAATTGTACGGATATCATTCTGAATCTGGCGCAAAAACTCGGTGCCACCCATACTTTTATTGATTTAAGAGCCGGTTTAAGTGAATTATCCAGCCCGGTGCTCTTTGATCCCCGAGTAGAAAGATTTGTTGTCACCACCATGTCAGAGCAGGCTATTTGCGGAACGGAATATGTACTCGCAAAAATGTCCGCGATGAATTCCAACGAAGCTATCAAATCCACTGATTTTGATGAAACAAAACAGCCGAGGGTGATCACAACTTTTTTAACCAAAGAGTTTAAAGACTCCCCAGCGCATAAAGACAATATCAGTCGCCTGATCTGTGCTTATAGCGGTATCATTGATGACGAAACGAATCTGATGGATATTATAGAAGGGGAATTTTCGACGCAATTACTACATATAAATACTCTTGATGATTACCTAACCATTATAGAACGTCACAGCCCTTTATATAATTCAGCACTGAGTTGGGCTGAGAATAAAGATGATATAAAAACCAGCGATACTGTTATAGATACT
>JBLGCB010000111.1:0-16624 GCA_047617105.1 Phenylobacterium sp.
TTTTATGGTTGAGCTTTCCAGTTAACGGTTACGTCACTAGCAGACGAATACCCTTTAATGTCAATGTGTACTGTGCCTGAGGCTGGATTGTCCAGAGTACAGGTTTCGCTGTTGCCATTCTTATATGGACGGCAATCGTAACTGCAAACTCGGTAGTCACAAAGTTGCTGGTCTGTTCAGATTGTTGCAGATTTAACAGTGCTGATTGCAATGAATCATGCACGATATAACCGCCACAGCGATGATGGTTAACGTGAATCAAACGGCTTAGGGTGTTTAACTGGCTTTTATTGATTTGCGCCACGGCAATTTTGCTGCTGTCACGCGAGGCCATCGATGGCACTAAAAACTCCTTACCACCCACTTGCTGCAAATCGACCATGGCATCTTGGCCCATGGTGATCCAATATTGCTTTTGTGGCAGATTGAGATAGTCTCAGGTTTCTTTTTGGGTTTCTGGCGTGGCATAAGCGTTGATGCTGGCACACAATAGTGCACTGGTGATGATTTTTTTCATTAGATTTAGGTCCTTATTTGTTGCTTGTAAATATTATTTTTGTTATTAAAATACTATTTAATTGTAACTAAATAGATTTTTAATTGTCTTCTTATTGTTAATGAAATATTCGACAGGTGTTGCATATGCAATAGAAGAAAGGCCTGTGTAGACTAGATGAGTGGGTTTTGGTTGAAAATAGCGCGATTAAATTGTGTCAGTATGTAGGGTTTGTTGATTTGGCTTGGCAGCTGCTTTTGGTGGTGGACTAGGTGAATAAAATGAATTTACCCACAAATGTGACCGTTTGGGTTACATCTTTATGATCTTACGCATGTTATTATTGGTGTATCATCAATAAAAGAGAACTCAAATGTATCACTATATAGATGCAACAATCGATTGTGTATTCAAAGCTATACTGGCGTCACTTGGTAATGAACATGTTTTAGTACATTTTCTCAATTGTACTTTGCAGCCTAAGACACCTATTACCTCGGTTAAAATTCTTAATCCATACAACGAAAAAGAATTCTTAACGGACAAACTGAGTATTGTTGATATTAAAGCGGAAGATGCATCAAATGTTAAATACCAGATAGAAATTCAGTTATCAACGCCGACTCATCTTGCCAATCGCATGTTGTATAATTGGTGTGATATGTACAAAACTCAAATCGCCGAGGGGCAGATATTTTCTGAATTAAAGCCGGTGATTTCAATTTGGCTACTTACAGGCAATTATTTTAACGATAAGGTACAACATCATCACTTTCAGATGCACGATAAGTGCAATGATGTCTTGCTCACCGACCATTGCTCTGTTCATGTGTTGGAATTAGAAAAGTGGTGCAAACCTAAAGCATTACAACCTAGCGATTATTGGTTATACTTCTTTAAAGAAGCAAAGCATTGGCATGAACTGCCGGACCAGCTACAGCACTTTGAGGAGTTGAGGCAAGCCATGAAAGTATTACATACATTCTCAGAGAAACAAAAATCCTATCATCTGTATCAGGCGCGCGTAAATTATGTTCGTGAGCAGCAAACTTTGGAGGCTGAGTATGAAAAACAGATGAAGCTGGCTGAGGGCATGGCAGAGCTGGCAGAAGAGGAAAGAGTACTTAAAGAACTGGCTGAGGCGAGGGCACAGGATGCTGAAATCAAAGTTGAAAAAGCCAAGGCCAAAGTGAGCGAAGCTGAAGCCAAAGCTGAGAAGGCGCAAGTAGAGCAAGAGCGGCTTAAAAAGTTATTACTAGCGCAGGGGATTGATCCGGAATCAGTATAAAGTGACGAGTGTAGAGGTCAGGTCGTTAAGCTCTCATACACTCAGTTTCCCTGTTATTTCTCACTATTGATAAAAACTCAAAACAGCAAATATTACATTGTACAGAAGGGTTTTGGTTCTATATTTAATCCGGCCCTCTTGAAATGCTAAGCCAGCTTTGCACCTGCATATTTGGGTCTCTTTATATAGAAGATTCCGTTGTGGATCGAAAATTGTATTTTAAATAATTTTGAGATTTCATATAAAATTTTCAAACCTGTCTGATATAGCCTTCTGACTTCAAAAATGGTTCTAAAGTCAGCATTGTCATATCTCATATTAATAACTTTTCTATGTTCAGGAAAAGACACCAATAGCTTTAAGATATCTTCACGATGTGAGAAATCAGATAACTTAAATAGTTTGATTAAATCATGTGTTTTAGGGAAACTCCCCTTGTTTTGTATTAGCAAGGCTTTTAAGGATTTCTCCAAAACTAAATGTAAATCCCAAATCGCTTGATTAAATTCCAAGTTTGCCGATGAGGTTATGTTTTGAACAACACTTTTAAGGTGTTGGGAAATACTCGATGCCATTGTTTTGGCCTCAGCAGACTCACTATCAATAGTATTCAAACAGTAAAAAGAATGGCGAGTCCACTTTAAAACGTTAGCTGTTTCAATTCTGATTTCTTCTATTTCTGTTTCATCAAAAAGGTTTAGCTCAGGATTTGCAACTATGTAGCTTTTCCACTCTTCATCATCATTCAGTTCATTGAGAAATTTGAGGGAAAATGTTGCCTCATCACCTTCATCAATAGCTAAGCTATATGGAAAGCTTAACTCATAAGGATAATTATGAATAAAAATCAATCCTGACAAATTTGAATTACTAGCTTCAAAAGCTTTGCCGTATCGTGTTTTGTACCATTCAGTCACATAATTTTGAAAGCCAATAAACCATGGTGTATCAATAAATTTCGTAATCTCTTCCCCTTCGTATTTATCAAAGCCCTCCGCTTCAACGCTTACCAGATTGTTTTTAATAAACATCAGAGTTGCACTAAGAGGCCGTTGGCTTAACGGTTTATTTGTAACCGACAATATATTATCAATGGCAGGTAAACAATCATCCAGTATTGATTTGGCCGTATCTTCCATATGTTCTCCAAGTAATGTTCTTACGACAATTAATTAGCCTAGCATTATACTCTATCCTTTTCCGTTATTGAAAATGAAAGGCAATTGAGCTATGGAAAATTATGTACGATAATTACAGGACTCTATGGCAAACAGAAAATAGCCGGGGAAGCATCTATTTCTTTTTCCTGTTTGGCTCCCAACCTACGCAGCCTGATAAGTCACCAATCTTTTCACCCTAAAACCTAACATCGCACAGCCAATGCCAATCAGCGGGTTAAGCCAGTTGAAAAAGGCATACACCGCATAATCCAACGGATTAATCAGTAACACCGACTGCATATAAGCGCCGCAGGTGTTCCATGGGATTAACGCTGAGGTGACGGTGCCGCCATCTTCAAGGGCACGAGAGAGGTTTTCTGGTGCCAGTCCGCGTTGTTGATATTCATCTTTAAACATCCGTCCGGGCATGACAATGGCGATGTATTGGTCGGCGGCAATGCAGTTGGTGCCAAAGGCGGTGACTATGGTGCTGGATATCAGCGCGCCAGTGCTTTTGGCTGAAGCGGTGAGGGCGGTGATCACTTTGCGTAATAACCCAGCTTGTTCCATCACCGAACCAAAGATCATCGCGCAGATGATCAGCCAAATGGTGTTGAGCATCGCCCCCATACCGCCGCCGCTAAGCAGCTTATCAACAAAGACATTGCCGCTGTTAAGCGAAACCCCTTCGTACATGGCACGCCACACCACGGTGATATTGGCGGTTAACTGATCTATGTTGCCTGCCCCATTTAATCCGGCATTGGCATAAGCGAGAATAAAGTCCTGTTGAAACAATACCGCCCACAAAGCGCCGGTCAAAGCGCCGATGCCGATGGCGGGAAACGCTGGCACTTTTTTGACCGCCAACGCCAAGGTGACCAACAATGGCACCAGCATATAAGGGGCGATAAAAAATTGTTGCTCAAGACTGGTTTGTAATGCGCTGATTTGGCCTTGTTCTAGCTGGATATTGGCGCTAAAGCCTAACATTAAAAATAGGCATAGGGTGATAATAAAACTCGGCACCGTGCTGTATAACATAAAACGAATATGGGTGAATAACTCCGTGCCCGCGATCGCTGGGGCCAAATTGGTGGTGTCTGATAGCGGCGAGAGTTTATCTCCAAAATAAGCACCACTGATGATGGCACCTGCGGTGATGGTGGGGGAGGCATTCAGGCCATTGGCGATGCCCATCAACGCCACGCCAATGGTGGCGGCGACGGTCCAGCTGCTGCCGATACACAGTGCAACGATGGCGCAAAGCACACAGCTGCTGAAATAAAATAAGTCTGGCGAGAGAATTTGTAGACCGTAATAGATCATCGTTGGTACTGTGCCTGCCAGCAACCAGGTGCCAATCAGCGAACCCACGGCCAGCAATATCAGAATCGCCCCGGTGGTGAGGCTGATGCCTTTAACAATGGCTTGTTCAATGCTTATCCGTTGGTGGCCGTTTTTGAGCGCCACGATGGTGGCGATACCCGCGCACAGCATCAGCGCAATCTGGTTGGGTCCTGAAGAGGAATCATCGCCAAAGTAATATACCGCTAGACCCAGTAATAGACTTAAGCTGATCAGCGGGATCAGTGCATCTGCCATGCTTGGTGATGAGGTGGATTGCGAATCGGGGTGATTACTCATTGTTTTTTCTCCGCCTTTGACTCTGCGTAGAGCATATACAAATGGGCCGCACTCCAACTAAAGTTGGTCGCACCCTGAACTTGCCCGGTTAGGGGATTGTAGTTTTCACGAATCGACCCTTGTTCACTGAGTCCTTCGGCATTTTGGTAGAGCTTTTCGGTTAATTGCCTCGCTTGTTGCTCAAAGCCGTAATTTTGCAGTGCGACGATGCCAAAATACAGCTGATCGAGCCACACCCGACCTCGCCAGTAAATATCGGCATGGAAAGCCGGGTTAGACAACGCAGCGGTGCCTAAAGGAATGGTGGTATTGAATTCGTCTTTGGCCAGCATCACTTTAACCACTGCTTGAGCTTTGTCCTTATCGGCGATATTGGCCCACAGCGGACTCCAGCCTTCAGGCCCGCGACCGCGTGCGGTCAGTAAGGTGCCATGGCAACTGCTTTCGTTGCTCGGGGCATCTGTGATTTGCCTATCGTAATAAAAGCCGCTTTTGGCGTCGAAAAAGCATTGGTTGATTCGGCCAGCGAGTTTATCCGCTTGTTGTTTCAGCTGTTTGGCCATGGTGGTTTTGTTGAGTACTTCGGCCATCTTGGCGAGAATGTGTTTCTCTTTGGCCAGATAACTGTTGAGTTCCACCGACTCTTGATTGATCGAAAATCCGAGTAAATGCCCTTGTGAATCCTGTCCTTGTGAGTCAACGTTGGCAAAAAACCTCACCTGCCAATCTTGGCGGGCGCGTTGGATATCACCGTCAAAATGTTGCTTGGCATAATTTTGTAACTGAGGTTCGCTGATAAAACCAAAACGTGCGGCGTTGTCCATGCCAGATTCCCAACCTGCGCCGTGTTGGGCTTCAATATCCAATGCTTGATAATCGCCGTCGGCCAATACCTGATTATACAAATCCATGCCATAACATTGTCGCCAGTGGTCTTTTAGCTGTTCGCACTGAGCTAATTTCTTCGCATTTTTATATTGAACCTTAAAAGCGATTTGCCCCTGTGCATTGTTGTGCAATCGATGTTTGGTGGCACCATATTCTACCAAACCATTGCGGTTATGATCACGATTGCGATACCACCAGTGATGATAACTCAGCAGTTTGGGGAAAAGTTCTTCCAAAAAGGCTTTGTCCTTGCCTTTACTTTTATCATGGCTTTGTTGATACACCTGCCAAACGGCCCATGCCGCCAGTGGTGGTTTGCTGTTGCGTTCATTCCAGTTGCCACCGTCGCCTTGGCGGGCGCTGTCTTTGTTATAAAAAATCGCATCCATTATCATACCCGCATCTTGTGGTCTGAGCGGGTCAGTGGCGTTGATTTGATAGTCAAACATCGCTCTAATATTGGCTTTGGCGATGGCTGGATTAAACGATGCCATGGCATAAGCATGTTTCCAACTGTCCCATGCCCAAGCACCGTCAAACCAGCGGGCAGTGACTGAGGGCGAGACCATATCATAGCGGATGGCACCTGCGGGGCTGCGCCAATTGCCGTTGAGGGTTTCTATGGCCTTGAGGGCAATGCGGGTTTGTTGTGTGTCTGCTTGTGGGTTTGATAAACCGTGTTTAAGGTAACCTAACCAGCGTTGTTCGGTTTGCTTCAGATATTGCTGTGGATTTTGTAAAATGTTGTCGATATTGGCTGTGTTGATTTCAGCCGCATTGTGCCAATAGCTGTGTGTAGTATAAAGCTGTTGGCTTTGCTGTGCGGGCAGGCTGATTTGGCTCTGGCTTTGATAGCTGTTATCCAGCTGATTGATTTGGTTTTGGCTGCTGATAGAGCGTTTAATTGAATATTGCGATTGCCCTGAGGTCATAATGTTCCATGTACTTCGTAACTGACCAAGGTGAATATTGATGCTGTTATCGTCACTGGTTAGGGTGCGCTGCCAGTGGGGGAAAGCTTGCGCGATGGATTGGTCTTTATTCCATTGTGATAACAGCTTGCCTTGCCAGTTAAGCGTCAGTTCCAGTGGTTGGTCGGTATGATTAGACAGTGTGGTGGTGACCAATGCGGTGCGGTTGCTGACAAAGCTCAATTCAAGTTTTAGGCTTAGGCGGTCAAAGTGATAGCTTTGTTGTAGTTTTCCCGGTAGTGAGCGAGTGCTCACTTTGGCTGTTGTCAGGTCAAACGCTTGGTTGCCTTCAAATAGGCTTAGCTGTTCCAGCTGGTCGGCAAGGTAAAGGCTGTATTCTTCGGCGATGATCATAGGACCATTAAAAGCGCCGTTAAAAGCCCCGTTGGTGTTGTTGGCCTCAGGCAATAAAAAACCATGCCAGCTACCGTGATCAAACAAAGGATTGAAATGCTGATTACCGTACTTATCATAGTCTTTCATCATCGCAGGCGTGCCAGTTCTGTCGATAACATTGGCCAGCGGATCGTTGTGGCCCGCGACAACCAACGACGAAAAACTCATGGCGATGAAAAGAAACATTCTGTTAAGCAATCGGGCAAACAACATAGCTAAATTCTATTTATAGTATAATTCACACAATTTAACGTGAAGTGATCAATTTTGCAAATTTTGTTTGTTATTTGGGGGGGATCGGTAAGGTGATGGGTTGCACCTTTGGTGCAACCATCCTAGGCAAGATAGGGAAACAATGGATATCAGAGCTTATCAATCTGTTGTTTTAAATCATAGGCTTTATCGGTGATGATGGTTTCGAGGGCTTCGACGCGTTTTTTTAATGCCATCACTTCGAGTTTTAGTTCTTTGGCAGAACCACTTTCTTCATCGTCATCGTAATCGCCATCGTTATAATGGTTGTTTGGGCCGTGTTTAAGTTTGTAAATAGTGACAATGGTCCATGCGGTACAAATAATGCCGGCAAGAGGTATAATTAATGGGCTCATAGTATTTTCCTTCCTGAATGATAATGGTGGCTTATTCAAAGTTCACGCCAAAATAAAACCCGTTAAAAATCATGAGGTTATACTGTTGCCTTTGATTTAAAAGTTTTCATGCAACTAACTTATAGTATATTTGACTAAATTATTACGAGTTTTGCAAGTCATCAGTGCACAGGAGATTAAATGGCGATCCTTAATTCATTACCAACCGATGAACTGTGGATGGAAAAAGCCCTTGAATTGGCCGCTGTCGCCGAGTCTAAGGGAGAGATCCCCGTTGGTGCGGTATTGGTCAAAGACGGTGAAGTGGTGGGGCAGGGTTATAATGCGTCGATTTTGCTCAGCGACCCGTCTGCTCATGCCGAGATGATGGCGGTGCGCGAAGCGGGTAAGCTGTTAAATAATTATCGCTTGGTGGATTGCACCTTGTATGTGACGTTGGAGCCGTGTCCAATGTGCGCGGGTTTGCTGGTGCACAGCAGAATCAAACGACTGGTGTTTGGTGCCAGTGATTTAAAAACCGGATCAGCAGGTAGTGTGATGAATTTGCTGCAAAACGAACTGCTGAACCATCAAGTTGAGGTGACGGGTGGCGTATTGCGGGCTGAGTGTAGTGAACGCTTGTCGGCTTTTTTTAAGCGCAGGCGTCAGGAAAAAAAGGCAGCTAAAGTGAGCAAAACAACATGCTCAGCTAATAAATTTTAAGCTTCTACAGCAAGATTCTCAGTATCAACTTCTTTGACGATGGCCTGGCGATAAACATTACTGCGTGCGTTGATCAGCGCTGTGGTATTTTTCTTTAAAGTTCTTCGACGTAAAGCCAGTTGGTTGTTGGAACGGCTTTTCGAATGGGTCACGCGGCGTCTTCTGTTCATCTGAAACTCTTTCTTTAACTGTTAATAACTCAGGTAACGACTCAAGTAACGATTCAAGTAACGACCCAGGACTTAAACAACGCGCAACATTTTACATCAAAAGTGACAAAAACATTTATTTTTCGATTTCTATTTCGGGTAACTCTGGCACTATAACCTCGGTTTCTTCGCTGATAATGGTAGATTCGACCGCGTTAACGGGTTGTTGTTGCAGGGAATCTTCTAGTTTTTCTTGATAATCTGTGTCTTTGTCAATCGCCAATTGTTTTTCATCCAGCCATACCAGTGAATGATAATAACGGCGAATATTGGCGACATAACGTACAGGTTCATCCCCCCGGGCATAACCATAACGAGATTTTTTATAATATTTACGTTGCTTTAATAATGGCAGCCGTTTTTTCACGTCGATCCATTTATCTGGGTCGCCGCCATGACGTTGGGTCAATACCCTGGCATCTTCGACATGGCCCCAACCTATGTTGTACGAGGCAACGGCAAACCATAATCGGTCAGGAAAAGGGATCCGCTCGGGTACCCGTTTAAGCAAGCGACGGAGATATTTACTGCCGCCACGAATGTTTTGCTCCGGGTCAAGTCGGTTGGTGACCCCCATTTGTTTGGCCGTTGGTCGGGTCATCATCATCAAACCTCTGACACCAGTATGAGACTTGGCTTTGGGTTTCCATAATGATTCTTGATAACTCAGCGCCGCCAGCAAACGCCAGTCAAGCTCTTGGGCGTACTGCACAAACATGGCTTTGTACTTGGGCAAGCGGGTTTCGGTGGCTTTAATAAACATTTTGGTGTCGGAGTAATTGAATTTTTCGACATGGCCAAAATATTTGTCGACGAGCTCGGTTAATTGGCCGTTTTGGTGAATTAGGCCAAAAAATTCAATCAGTAAGCTATACAGCGAATCGTCGTTTTGCTTGCTGAGCATCCATGCGATTGATTGTGATTTATTGATGGTAAAAGCAATGCTGAGGTTGGGGTAATAGCGGCGATAAATGGCCAGGCTATTAGAATCGGCGATGGTATAGTCTACTTCGCCCTGCACCACTTTTTCGAGCAGTTCTTCTGGGTCGACCTCACCAGTCTCCTCCCAGCTTAGTTGGGGATATTTTTCTTTGTGACGGGTTAATGATTCGGCGTGGCTGCTTTGAGCAGTGACCAATAAGGTGCCATTGAGTTGATCAAAGTTTCGTGGGCGTTTATTGCCTTGTTTAAACACCAACTTTTGACTGACTTCTAAATAACCCGGTGAAAAACGGTATTTTTTTCGTCGTTGTTCAGTGGAAGATAAACCACCCGCCAAAAAATCGACCTGCTGATTGTCGAGCATGGTAAACAGTTCAGAGACTTGGTAGTTGGGAATGATTTCTAGCTCTAAATTAAGGTGGTCGGCAAAGGCTTTGGCGAGTTCGTACTCAAACCCGGCGGACCCCTCTTTGTCGATATAATAGCTGGTGGTGCCAAAAAGCGTGCCGACTCTGAGCTTGCCCCGTTTAACTATGGTGTCAAGTTGGGTGTCGGTGGTACGGTTGTCGCAACCGGATACGGTGAGTAACATCAGCCCAGTCAGAAAACCTGTTAAGCGGCGGATGTAGCGAAAATAACGAGATGTATGGGCAAGAGGTCTTTTCATATTGATCTTAAATTACTGGAATAGGCAAACAAAGTAAAATCTTATTATGCTGAACAGTTACTTTTTTATGTTAACGATTAATTTTTTCTCACCCCTCTATGTAATCGCGCGGGTTTCTTCTATAATGGCGGCCCAATTTGGTTGATTGTTTTTCAGGTGAGAGTCCTAACTATGCTAATCCTTCGTGGTGCCCCAGCGTTATCCGAGTTCCGTGTTTCCCAATTGCTTAAAAATTGTCAGGCGGCTGAATTGCCAGTCAGCGATATTTATGCTCAGTATATTCATTTTGCCGATGTTGATGGTCAGCTGACTACTGATGCGTTGAGCAAGCTGAATAAGTTGCTGACTTACGGACCCACTATCACCGAACATCAACCCGCCGGACGGTTGATTTTTGTCACCCCACGCCAGGGCACGATTTCTCCCTGGTCTTCTAAAGCCAGCGATATCGCCCGTAACTGTGGTCTGACTCAGGTTAAACGTCTTGAACGTGGCCTAGCGTATTATGTGACGACCTCAGCTGATACCGCCGAATTATCTGAGCAACAAGTTAGCGCGTTAAATGACCTGTTACATGACAGAATGATGGAAACTGTGTTCGACCAGTTCGAAGGCGCAGCGGTGTTATTTAAAGAAGATAAACCGCGTGAGTTATCGAGTGTTGATATTCTTGGCGGTGGCCGCGAGGCATTGGTTAAGGCCAATGTTGAGCAGGGTTTTGCGCTGGCCGGTGACGAAATTGATTATCTGGTTGAAAACTTTACCGCCCTTGGTCGTAATCCTAACGATATTGAGTTGTTTATGTTCGCTCAGGCCAATTCTGAGCATTGTCGTCATAAGATTTTTAATGCTGACTGGACCATCGATGGCCAGGTTCAAGATAAATCTTTGTTCAAAATGATTAAAAACACTTATGAAGTGTTCCCTGACAACGTGTTATCTGCCTATAAAGACAACGCGGCGGTAATGACCGGCTCTAAAGCCGGACGCTTTTTCCCCGATACGGATGGCCAATATAACTACCATCAAGAAAACATTCATATCTTAATGAAAGTCGAAACCCATAACCATCCTACCGCCATTTCGCCATACCCAGGTGCCGCTACTGGCTCTGGTGGTGAAATTCGTGATGAAGGGGCGACAGGCCGTGGTTCTAAACCTAAAGCGGGTTTGGTGGGTTTTTCGGTGTCTAACTTACGCATTCCGGGTTTTGAACAGCCGTGGGAAAGCGATTTTGGCAAACCCGAGCGTATTGTTGATGCGTTGAATATTATGACCGAAGGCCCGTTGGGCGGCGCTGCGTTTAACAACGAATTTGGTCGTCCGGCGATTTTGGGTTATTTCAGAACCTATGAAGAAAAAGTCACCAGCTTTAATGGCGAAGAAATTCGCGGTTATCACAAGCCGATTATGTTGGCTGGTGGATTGGGTAATATCCGCGAAGATCATGTGCAAAAAGGTATTATTCCGGTTGGTGCCCAGTTAGTTGTATTGGGTGGACCTGCGATGAACATCGGGTTGGGTGGTGGCGCTGCCTCTTCTATGGCCTCTGGTCAGTCAAGCGAGAACCTTGATTTTGCCTCGGTACAGCGTGAAAATCCAGAAATGGAGCGCCGTTGCCAGGAAGTGATCGACAAATGCTGGCAACTGGGTGACGACAATCCTATCGCCTTTATTCATGATGTCGGCGCGGGTGGTATTTCGAATGCCTTCCCTGAGTTGGTTAATGATGGCGAACGTGGCGGCAAGTTTGAGCTACGTAACGTGCCAAATGACGAACAAAGCATGGCCCCTCATGAAATTTGGTGTAACGAGTCGCAAGAACGTTATGTGATGGCGATCCCAAAAGAAAACCTAGCCCAGTTCACTGCCATTTGTGAGCGTGAACGTGCGCCGTTTGCGGTGGTGGGTGAAGCCACAGCAGAACCTCATTTAACCTTAACCGACGCCCATTTTGACAACACACCGATTGATTTGTCGTTGGATATGCTGTTGGGCAAACCGCCTAAAATGCACCGTGAAGTGAAAAGCGCATCGACCAATGGCACGGTTCTAGATTTTACTGATGTCACTCTAGCGGATGCTGCTGAGCGTTTATTGCGTTTGCCAGCGATTGCCGAAAAGACTTTTTTAATCACCATTGGTGATCGCACCGTTACCGGTTTGGTCACTCGTGATCAGATGGTTGGTCCATGGCAAATTCCAGTAGCCGATTGTGGCGTGACCGCAGCGGCTTATGATACTTACCATGGCGAAGCGATGTCGCTGGGTGAAAGAACCCCGGTGGCTTTGCTCAATTACGGCGCGTCTGCACGATTGGCGGTGGCTGAATCGTTGACCAATATTGCCGCGACCAACATTGGTGCGTTATCGAACATTAAATTGTCGGCAAACTGGATGGCCGCAGCGGGTCACCCGGGCGAAGATGCCGGGTTATACGAAGCGGTGAAAGCCGTGGGTGAAGAATTATGTCCGGCGCTGGGTTTGACCATTCCGGTGGGTAAAGATTCGATGTCGATGAAAACTCGCTGGCAGGACAAAGACAACAACGATGTATCTGTGACATCGCCATTGTCTTTGGTGATCACCGCTTTTGCCCGTATTGAAGATGTGCGCAAAACCGTGACTCCGCAACTTCGCACTGACCAAGGCGAAACCTCATTATTATTGATTGACCTCGGACAAGGCCAAAACCGTCTTGGCGCATCTTGTTTGGCTCAGGTTTACAAACAGTTGGGTGAAACTACGCCAGATGTGGATTCGCCAGAATTGTTAAAAGGTTTCTTCGACGCCATACAGGCGTTGGTGAGCGAAGACAAACTGTTGGCTTACCATGACCGTTCAGACGGTGGTTTATTTACCACCGTGGTTGAAATGGCCTTTGCAGGTCATACCGGTGTTGATATCTCGTTGGATGCCTTGTCAGGTGATAGCTTAAGTGTATTGTATAATGAAGAACTGGGTGCGGTCATTCAGGTGCGCAACAGTGATAAAGACGCGGTATTGGCGGTGTTGGCTGCTAATGGTTTGGCTGATTGCAGTGCGGTGATTGGTCAGCTTAATACCAATGATCAGATATCGTTTAGCCATAACACTCAGGTGGTGTTAGAGAATAGCCGGACTTATTATCGTTCTGTTTGGGCCCAAACCACCTATCAAATGCAGGCATTGCGCGATAATCCGGCTTGTGCATTACAAGAGTTTGAAGCTAAATCAGACGCTAGCGATCCGGGTTTGAATGTTAAATTGAACTTTGATTTAAATCAAGATGTTGCAGCGCCTTACATCCTGAAGGGTGCAGCGCCAAAAATCGCCATCTTAAGAGAGCAGGGGGTTAACTCCCATGTTGAGATGGCGGCGGTATTTGACCGGGCTGGTTTTTGTGCTGTTGATGTGCATATGAGCGATATCTTAAGTGGCCGTTTGTCACTAGAAGAATTTAAAGGTTTGGTGGCTTGTGGTGGCTTCTCATACGGTGATGTATTGGGCGCTGGTGAAGGCTGGGCCAAATCGATTTTGTTTAATGACCGTGCGCGTGACCAGTTTGAAGCCTACTTTAACCGCAATGATACCTTTGCGTTGGGTGTGTGTAATGGTTGTCAGATGATGTCGACGTTAAAAGAATTGATTCCGGGTTCTGAGCATTGGCCACGATTTGTCCGTAATGAATCAGAACGATTCGAAGCGCGTTTCTCGTTGGTTGAGGTGCAGGACAGCCCGTCAATCATGTTTAACGGCATGGCAGGTTCTCGTATGCCAATCGCGGTATCACATGGCGAGGGTCGTGCTGAGTTTGCCAATGATGCGGCGGCACAAGCGGCGCTTAACAGTGGCACCGTTGCATTGCGTTATGTCAATAACAACGGCGAGTTCACCACCGATTACCCTGCCAACCCCAATGGTTCACCAGAGGGTATTACGTCATTAACCACTACTGACGGCCGGGTAACGATTATGATGCCGCATCCGGAGCGGGTGTTTAGAGCGGTTTCTAACTCATGGCATCCAGATGACTGGAAAGAAGATAGTCCATGGGTGCGGATGTTTAGAAATGCGCGGGTGAATATTGGGTGAGGAGGTACGGAAGCGAGGGCCCGCAGCTTTTGTACCTCCGAAGTGGAGGCATGGATGCCGACAGGGCTCCCCCCTCAGGGATGAATTGTCATCTTCATAAATGAACAAAGCGATCGGATGAATTGCCATCTTCATAAATGAACAAAGCGATCGGATGAATTGCCATCTTCATAAATGAACAAAGCGATCATTACGTAGCTTGACCTCGATAAATTCGGTGGTTTGGCTACGTAATTAACATTATGGTGGGTTACGATTGCTGTAACGACAGCCCGGTCGCCCCACACAATCTAACCCACCCTACGGTGTTCTTGTCATGTTGGTGCTGTAGGAAGGGGGACCAGCGTTGTGCTGGGTTTCTTTCTGAAAGTATCCTTGGCTGGTAGTTGGACATACCTGCGTCGTGCTCGTAATAACTGAGGCTGGCGTAGACTGGAGCAATACCTGCGTTGTGCATCCATGCACGCAGGCATTCGACCATCCTTGGTCGAAAAAAAAAGACCCGTGAGGGTCTTTCGATTAAAGTCATTCCTTGCTTCGTTCCTTGTCATTTCCCCTATTATTTTAGCGCCGCAGGCAGTTAAGTTTACTCCCGAAGGGAGAAAACTTTAGAACTTATGTTCAATACCCACTGCCAAGTATTCGCTGTCTGTGCCACCGTCATAGTTCAAGTCAGTGTACCAAGCAAATAATTTGGTCTTTTTACCCAGTTTGTAATCTGCCCCGATAGTGAAGGTGTCGTCATCTTCCATGGTTTGGTATTGGGCTTTAAAAGTCACTTTGTCCATTGGGTAAGCGGCTGAGAATAAGAAACCGTCTTCGTCAGTGCTGCTACCAACGGCTTCTTGAGTCTGCCAACCGAAACCAAGTTTGAATCCGCCTGCTTTAACACCACCGATTAAACGTACCACGTCATAACCTTTAACTTCAGAATCAATGGCAATAGCGGCGTAGAATTTTGATTTTTTGTACGCTTTGTCACCGTAAGTTAATGCCACTGATAAGCCATCTTCACCCGCCACATCATCTTCGGCGATATAACTGACACCAAGCTGGAAACCATTCATTTTAGGGCTTTTGTAAGTGACAGAATCGCCCATGCGGTTCTCACCTTTCCACTGGCGCTTAAGGTCAGCTTCGTAATCGCTGAACAGGTCAACTTTACCTTGTGCCTGCTTTGTTACGGTGTCGTTCCGACCCAACAGTATTTCACCAAAGTTGCCTTTTAAGCCGACATATTGGTTACGTGCTTTAAGGTTCTTTTCACCAGCTTCATCGGCCAAATCAATTTGAACTTCATATTTGTAGACCGCGGTTAAATCGCCATCCAGTTTTAAATCACCCTTAAGACCAAATCGAGAAGCGTTGCTTTTCAATTCAGTGAAATCTCCGGCACCTTCGTCGACGGATTGAAAAGAGACGTTAGCCTTACCATAAACTTGAACCTCGGAAGCAAAGGTTGGGGCAGCGAATACGAGTGCCAATGCAGTGGCTAGCGTGGTTTTAAAACAATTCATTTTTATTACCTTGTACTGTTAAAGTTCTAATTTAAGTTGTGTTTTTCAAGTTGAGCGCATTGTAGGGGCGCTATATTTCAAGTATATGACAGCATCGGAATTTTATACATTAATCGCTAAAAAAACAGTGCTTTTAAGAGATTTATTGATTTAGAGACTGTTTTGGTGACGTGGGGCTTGGATTAAAGCATTTTGGTGAAGTTTTTCCAGTTTATATTGGTCGCCAGTAACATCTCTCTGAGCGACAGTGCTCGTGAGTTATTACGTTTGTCGTTTAACCATTTATGGCCACTGCAAGCGCCGCTCATGGTGAGTTTGGTGGGTTTGAGCAGTTTACTGTGCTGATTGTCGTCTTGTTGCGGTTGACCATCAAGCCCAAACCAGCCGTTTTCATTGCTATGAATGCGCTGTTTCGCTGAGTCAACTCCATCAATGGTGTCGAGGGTAAGATGCTCTTCGCCGAATTTATAGTGGTAGATGGGCACGACGAGGCCGTGTTTGGCGTGTTTGTGGTAAAAGGCCTCTATGTCAGGCTGATTTTGTTTTGGTCCCGGACAGTGAGTGGGTTGACGGTAAAGCCATGACGCATTTTGGCTGTCTAAGTCCAGCGGGGTGGTATTGGCCAGAATGCGTTCTGAGGCGCGTTTGATGTAGTAGGGCAAGCTGCCGATGCGTTTAAGCAATACCTGGGCAGGTTGGTTATGCTCGGTGGCCAGTTTTTTCAGCTCGCGCTCATAGAGGGCATTACACAAGTCGGCAAATACCAAGTTACTGTGAACATCTTGCCATAAATGGGGCTGTTGCTGATCAATTGTCATGGCTTAAGGATAACAAGCGTTTTTAATAATTAATAGCGAATATTCGTAGGATGGCGTAGAGCGCAGCGAAACCCATCATTTTTGGGTGATGTATTAATGGTTTGATGGGTTTCGCCTTCGGCTCTACCGCATCCTACGGCGATTGCTGGTATGGGGGCGTTGGTGGTTTGATGGGTTTCGCCTTTGGCTCTACCGCATCCTACGGCGATTGCTGGTATGGGGGCGTTGGTGGTTTGATGGG
>JBLGCB010000112.1:0-16581 GCA_047617105.1 Phenylobacterium sp.
GATGTATTAACCTATGCATTGTTTCCACAGATTGGCTTGAAATTCCTCGAAAACCGCAATAACCCAGATGCTTTTGAAAAAGCACCGAGCAAAGAAGATACTGCACCAGCAGCTGGTACCAGCTCTGCTGATAAAGGTTTGACAGAAACCTATAGCGTCGCGGTTGAAGGCAAAGCATACCAAGTGGTGGTTGCGCCTGATGGTCAGTTAACCGATGTTCATTTGGCCGGTCAAGCCAGTGCTGCGGGCACACCGATAGCGGCTGCGGCACCTACGGGACCAAGCGAGAGTATTAAAGCACCATTGGCGGGGAATATCTTTAAAATCCAGGTCAATGTTGGCGATGCAATCACCGAGGGGCAAGTGGTGATCATCATGGAAGCAATGAAGATGGAAACTGAAATCAGAGCGAGTCAAGCAGGTCAAGTGACGGCGTTGAATGTTAAAGAGGGTGACGGCGTAACGGTTGGTCAACCCTTGATCAGCTATGCATAGGAGCTTGATGTGGAAGGTTTGTTAACATTATGGCAATCCACTGGGATTGCCAATTTCGAAAGTGGTCAGCTAATCATGATGGCGGTAGGGTGTGGGTTGCTCTATCTCGCCATTGTTAAGCAGTTTGAGCCACTGTTATTATTACCTATTGGCTTTGGGGCGATATTAACCAATATCCCCGTCGCCGGGTTTAGCGAAGTCGGTGGTATTCTGCATTTTATCTATGAAGCAGGTATCGCCACTGGGATTTTCCCATTGTTGATTTTTATGGGGGTAGGGGCGTTAACTGACTTTGGTGCGTTGATTGCTAACCCTAAAATGTTGATATTGGGGGCCGCTGCCCAGTTTGGTATTTTTGCCACACTGTTCGGTGCCATCGCGTTAAACTTTGTGCCTGGTTTTGAATTTACCATGAAAGATGCTGCTGCCATCGCCATTATCGGTGGTGCTGATGGTCCAACGGCAATCTTCCTAGCCTCTAAGTTAGCACCTGAATTACTCGGTGCGATAGCGGTTGCGGCGTATTCTTATATGGCGTTGGTGCCAATCATCCAGCCGCCGATTATGAAAGCGTTGACCACCGAAGCTGAACGCAAAATTGAAATGAAACAGCTACGTCACGTCACCAAGAAAGAGAAGGTTATCTTTCCACTGGCGGTATTGTTGCTGACTACGTTATTTTTGCCTGCATCAACGCCGTTGGTAGGTATGTTCTGCCTTGGTAATGTGATGCGTGAATCTGGTGTGGTTGACCGTTTAAGCCAAACGGCGCAAAACGAGCTGATCAACATCGTGACCATCTTCCTCGGTCTGGGTGTTGGTTCAAAACTCAGCGCAGATAAATTCCTTAAGTTAGAAACTCTAGGCATTTTAGGATTAGGCGCAGTTGCATTTTCAATAGGTACTGCATCTGGTGTAATCATGGCCAAAGTGATGAGTAAGTTCAGCGATGAGCCGATTAATCCACTGGTTGGTGCTGCTGGCGTATCCGCAGTACCAATGGCTGCAAGGGTTGTGAACAAGGTTGGGCTAGCGTCTAACCCGCATAACTTCTTGTTGATGCACGCCATGGGCCCTAACGTTGCTGGGGTGCTTGGTTCTGCCGTTGCCGCTGGTGTGTTGTTGGCACTGGTGCAGTAGGCTCCGACACTAAATAATATCCGAAACTGACTTGTCTCTTTATCCCAGTTCAGCGTTAGGGAAAGTGTTGTGTAGAACAACTACACGCCGCTTTCCCCGCCTTGAACTGGAATAAATATCCTGCCTCAGTGTCGGATCTGATTTAGTTCTGGATCCTAAAGATAATAGCCCCTTATTTTCGTTAGCGAAAATAAGGGGCTATTATTGAATTTTTGGAATGAAGGGCGGCCTATAACGAAGCGAACTTGAAGCCAACAGTAAACCTCGAACGAAACCATTAAAAAACTTGAAACAAATGTCCCTTAACTATCCGCGCTTGCCACTTGCATCAAACTGACCTTGCCTTTACAGTATCTGCCATAAACGACTCAAAAACGATTTAAAAAAATTAAGGTCAGGTATGAATTCATATAAAAAATTTTTTGCCGTCAGTGCACTGACGTTGGCAATGGCAGGCTGCAACCAGATGGCAGCGTCAAATTCTAAAAGCAGCAGCGTACAACCCACACAAAAAGCCGCTTCGCTGCAACTCAATATCGAAAAATACCAACTGCCCAACGGGCTTGATGTGGTGTTACATCAGGATAAATCCGATCCGGTGGTGGCCATTGCAATCCAATATCATGTCGGCTCTAACCGCGAAAAACCCGGTCGAACCGGCTTTGCCCATTTCTTCGAACATATGTTATTTCAAGATTCTAAACATGTCGGTCCGGGTAACTTTATCAAAAACATCGGCAATATGGGCGGCACCCTTAATGGTGGTACCTGGCAAGATGGTACTATCTATTACGAAGCTTTCCCCAGTGATGGGTTAGAAAAAGTGTTGTGGATGGAATCTGATCGCATGGGTTATTTCATCAATACTTTAACTCAGGCCGGGCTTGAGAATGAAAAGCAGGTAGTCAAAAACGAAAAACGTCAAGGCGTTGATAACCGACCTTATGGTCATACCGATTCGGTGCTGTTAAAAACCCTGTATCCTGAGGGTCACCCTTATAGCTGGGATGTGATTGGTTCGTTGGCCGATTTACAAAATGCCACCTTAGAAGATGTGCGTGAGTTTTACGACCAATGGTATGGCGTTAATAATGCCACTTTGGTGCTGGCCGGAGACTTTGAAAGCGACCAGGCCAAAGCTTGGATCAACAAGTATTTCAGTGAGTTTAAACCGCGCGGTAACGTCGATCCTTTACCGCCAATGCCAGTGAGTATTAGCAAAAGTAAGTCGCTGTATCACGAAGACAATTTTGCCAAATTGCCTGAGCTGACCCTGACCTATCCGACCATCGAAAAGTATCAAAAAGACGCTTATGCCTTGCAACTGTTGGCTGACTTATTATCAGACGGTAAAGACAGTGCCTTATATCAAATCTTGGTTGAACAAGATAAGTTGGCACCTAGTGTCGAAGCCAGTAGTTCTAACTCTGAGATTGCCGGGGTTTTTCAAATTCGCATCCGCGCCTTTAACGATATTAAACTCGACAAAGTAAGACAGAGCATCGAACAAGCATTAGCCTTGTTCGCCAAAGATGGCTTCAGCGACCAGCAACTGGCGCGTATTATATCTGGTCGTGAAACTGCTTTTTATAATAGCTTGAACAGCGTTTTCAACAAAGCTTCTGAGTTGGCCCAGGCCAATGAGTTCAGTGGCGATCCGGGATTGGTGGCCACTGAAATTGAACGATTCAGAGCGGTGACACGTGCAGATATCATGTCGGTGTTTAAGCGCTATTTACAGGGCCAAAACACCATTGCGACCAGTTTCGTGCCAAAAGGCAAAGCGGATTTGGCCTTATCGGGTGCGGTTAAAGCCGATGTGGATGAAGAGAAAATCGTGCAGGGCAGTGAGCAACAAATGGCGGCGACGGATACCAGTACCACACTTGCCCCGGCTGTTGAACTAAAGTCTAGTTTTGATCGCTATGTGGTGCCACCTTATGGCGAGCAGCCGCAAATCAACTTACCGGCCATTTGGCAAACCTCGTTGGCCAGTGGCGTTAAAGTATTGGGCATTGCCCATAACGAATTACCACTGGTATCGTTTTCGATTCGGGTGATGGGCGGCCATTCACTGGATAAAGTAGGCCAGTCTGGGGTGGCGAATCTGTTGACCAAAATCATGATGGAAGGTACTGCCACCAAAACGCCGCAACAGTTCGAAGATGCGCTGGGTATTCTGGGGGCAGAACTGAACTTTTCAGCAGATGATGAGTACATTACTTTGACTGGTAGCACCCTAGCCACTCATTTTGATGAAGTGGTGGCGTTGGCACAAGAGGTGATTTTGCAGCCTCGATGGGACCAAACCCAATGGCAACGCATCAAACAACAGACCGTCGCCAGGATTCAGCAAGCCAGCGCCAACCCGGGCGCGATTGCCGCCAATGTCTACGCCAAATTGATGTATGGCGATAACAGCATGATGGCTCAACCGGTGACGGGCACTGAAGCTCAAGTGAACAGCATCACCTTAGAGGATGTGAAAGCTTTTTACCGTGACAACCTAGTGGCCAATCTGGCCAGTATTCATGTCGCTGGGCAGATCACCCAACAACAAGTGGTGAAAAGCCTTAAGCCGTTGGCCACTCAATGGAAGCAAGGCCAGGTCACTCTGCCTAAGCCGACCATGGCACAGCCGATAGAACAAGCTAAGGTATATTTTGTTGATGTGCCAGGGGCCAAACAATCGTTTATTCGCATTGGTAGCCGCGCTATGACGGCAGATTCAAGCGACTATTATCCCACGGTGGCGGTTAACCATAACCTGGGTGGTAGCTTCTCGGGTCAGTTATTTCAGATATTGCGTTTACAAAAAGGTTATACCTATGGCGCTTATTCTGGCGTGAGTCAGGCTAATGCGGGAGGCGTGTTTACCGCGCAATCAAGCGTGCGTTCTAATGTCACCCTAGAGTCATTGCAAACCTTCCGCGACATCATGAGTGATTATGGTAAGAACTTTGATCAAAGCGCACTGGACAACACCAAATCGGTGCTGGCCAAGGCCAATGCACTGGCCTTTGAAACCACCGGAGATTTGATGGGCGTACTGCAAGACATCAGCAGTTATCGTTTGGCCGATAACTATGTTGAAGAATATCAAAAGGTATTAAGTGAGTTGACATTGCCACAGGCGAGCAAGGCGATTAGTCAATATATGAACCCGGATAAAATGATTTATTTGGTGGTCGGTGATGCACAAACGCAGTTGGGTCGAATCAAAGAGTTGGGCTTAGGCGAACCAGTGTTATTGGACCATAGTGGTCAGCCTGTGATGTAGGTTGGTCTAGGTTGATGGAAGACGCCGCTGGCTGTTGGGTTGGCGGCGTTGATAAACCTGCGATGCAGGTTGCCAAAACTCGCCTTAAGGCCGTGTTGGCAAGTGTTAGACTTGAACGATAGAGATTTGAGCTTCATCTGTTGCCTGCATACTGAATTTAACTTTAAAACCTAATTTATCCAGCATATCGAACATGGCATCAATGGTAAATTTATCAATTTTATGGTTCATCAATTCAGATACTCTTGACTGCTTCACCCCTAAAACTACCGCTGCTTCACTTTGTGTCCACTGCTTTGTTGCGATGAGATTCGATAACATGATGGACAAATCCATTTTCATCGCCATTTTATTCGCGACCTCGTCATCATGGGTCACATGAAATGGACTATCATAAAACTTTAATCCCATTGCGCTCACCTTATCATCACTGTTAACTCATTATAACTGACATTATCTAAAATTTTAGATAATGTCAAGAGACAGCCATCACTCAAACGCCGAAAACCGCGCCAAAGTCTCTTCCCCTAACGCCTGTTTCAAAGGCCCTAGATAACCTTCAAAAGGTCGCCACTGCATCATTCCCTTAGTATTCATCGGTTGACGCACCTGCTCTGAGCTGGACGTTCTTACCGCGCGTTTATTTTGATGAAAATCAACACAAGCTTGCTCAAACGGTAACTGGCAATGGGCCAGTAAAACCCGAATTTGGCTTTCGGTATCTTGCACCAAAGTTTCGTATTGCATACACAATACTTTGCCGGGTAATACGGTATCCCAGTGGTCCATCAATTTAAGGTAACTATTGAAGTAATGACCAATATTGGCTAGGTCATAACTGAACTCGTGGCCTTTGGCAAAATGCTGTTTGAAATTACTAAAGCCGGTCGACAATGGATGCCTGCGGGCATCAATGATAATGGCATCGGGCATCAGCATATGAATCAATCCGACGTTATGAAAATTCGGTGGTGCTTTATCGATAAAATACGGTTTGTCGGTGCGGTAAACTTTGGTTTGCTCTAAATACGCCTGACCATAAGCACGTAGATTATCTGGGCTGAACAATTCCATCGCCGCTGGGTAAGGTTTGTGCTGTTTGCCGCCTTCAATATTGATATTGCGAATCAGCCTAGGCAGATTAAACAGCTCTTGGGTGCCTTCAATGGCGCTGTGGCTGGCCAGTATCTGCTCTATTAAGGTTGAACCTGAGCGGGGCAGGCCAACAATGAAAATTGGCGTGGGGCCTTGGGGTTTGGGATTGGCATGATTGGCGAGCAATGTCGAGTTAAATGCATTGGCGACAATCTGGCACTTATCGTCATATTCTTGGCCGTTAAAGTGGGCATCGGGGCGCAAAGCATTGGCTTGGTGATAATAATCAAATGCCTGTTGATAGTCTTGGCGGTCTTCAAACGCTTTGCCTAGGGCAAAACCTGCCTGTGAGGCTTGTCCAACTGGACTCTTGTCATTTTTCAACAAGCTTTGCATGTTGCTGATGTCGCTATCACTGAACGGGTAAGATTTTAAATCGGCCAACGCCCAGTAAGCGGCACCGTTGATTTTTTCCATTTTGAGGCATTGCAGATAGGCGCTTTCGCAGGCTTCACGCTGGCCGAGAATTTTCAGCATGTGGCCTTTTTGTAGTTGAATATTGGCCAGCTCTGGGGCGAGTTTTTGTGCTTCGTTATAGGCTTGCAGGCTTTGTTCGTTTTTGCCGATATGGTTGAGATTGCCCGCCAAAGTTATCCAGTGTTGTGGATTGTTTGCGTCAAGGGTGACGAGACGGTTACTGGCATCAATGGCTTTTTCATAATAACCCAGTTCAGTGAAGTTTTGCGCCAATGCGGTATATAAGCTGATATGAAAAGGAGAATAACGCAGCCCTTGATTTAAAATGCTGATGGCTTCTTCAAAGGCACCGAGTTGGGCAGCCAGTTTGGCGAGGATAAACAAGGCTTGCGAATGATTGGGATGTTGTTCGAGAATACCCCGGCACAGTTGTTCGGCATCGGCAAATTGGCCCTTGTCGAGGTGTTGCTGTACGGTAACAAAATGATGGCCAAATGGATCGGTTTTTTGCGCATTGGCAAAGCAGCCTTTTGCTTTTTCTTGTTCACCTCGGTGCATTAATAAATTACCAAGCAGGTGCCAGACATCGCTGTAGTTGGGGTCCAACTCAAGGGCGTGTTGATAAGCACGTTCGGCGGCCTCTTTGCGCCCGGCAGATAATAACGCACTGGCCAATTCGGCATAACCACTGGCGGTGGGTGGGTAAGTGGTGAGTGACTGGTCGAATACCTGGATGGCTGCGCTGAACTTTTGCTGTTGCATCAGGCTATGGCCTAGCAAGCTTAAAATCTCTTGGTGCTCGGGGTGTTCAAGGTTGGTTTGTGGTGTTAAGAGTTGTTCGGCTTGTGCCGCTTTACCCTGTGAGAGTAACTGTTGGGCTTGTTCAATGATGGTTGGCATTGTTTCCTCTGACTGAAGATGAATGAGGGGATCACAGTATCGTAGCATGTTGGTGTAGGGTGGGCACGTTTTTTGTGCCCACGCGTAGCCTTGCTGCCGTAGACCGACTGTCTTGATGGCATCCAAACAAACGCGACACAAAGGGTTAACCTCTGTGCCGCGTTTATTCAGCTTTATAGGGCGATATTACCCAGATTAGAAGCTGTAATCCATACGCAATGAAACATTGCGGTCTTCGCCATAACGAATATAGTTGGCACCAGAATAACCCAAACCAGCCGCGCGTTTGTAGTTAATCACTTCGGTATCAAACAAGTTGTTGACGTGCATACTTAAATTGATGTTTTCAGCCACTTCAAGACGGGTTGACAAGTTAACCACTTCATAACCCGGAATAAGATCTAACTCATTACCTTTAAAGTGGGAATTGTACTTGCCGTAAACCGCGACGTCAGCGCGAATATAAGCCTGACGGTCGAATATCTCGAAACCCTGATCAAAGGCCAGATAACCATTGTATTTTGGTACCATGGTCATTTCATCGCCTGCCTGTACATCTAGCGCAGCCACGTCAGCGGTCATTTCGGCACTGGTATAACCGTAGTTAAAGGTCATGCTCAAGTCGTCAGTGATTTGAACTTTACTTTCAAATTCAAAACCCTGAGTACGTGCAGAAGCGGCGTTGGCAGTGAATGAGAAACCACATGACATCCGAATCGGTGCTTGTACACCTGTCCAGTCGATACGGTAAACGGCCATCGCCACAGACACTTTACGTTCGAACAATGAGGCTTTATAACCCATCTCATAGTTGTTGATTTCATCAGAGCTGTAACGCGGGCTGTGGAATTCTGAATTATCATTGCCAACACAAGATTGTGGTAAAGCTGGTAGGTTGTTGCCACCCGGACGATAACCTTCTGAATACAAGGCATAAACCGACATATCATCATGAGGACGCCATGAGAGGCTGACCTTTTTACGATTACCAGATTCATCACCGGCAGATTCACTGATGGTTGGCACACCACCGTTCCAAATACCAATCAGTACATCACGGCTGCTATCGGCCAAGTCATAGAAGCGAATACCACCAGTGACTTCAATTTCACCCATATCTTGCAGGTCGAAGGTGTAGCTGGCTTCACCGAATAAGGCTTTTTCCTGGGCCCAGTAAGATTCTGAACGTTGTTCGTAGTTTACGGTATCATCATTCCAATAAAAGTTACCCAGTTCAGCGACTGTGTTAATCATCTGAGTTTGGCTACCATCAACCGATTGATATTCAAAGCCTAGGTAACCCCAATAGTCACCCCACAAGTAAGAAGCAATGGCTTTGGCTTCGTCGGTATCGTCATGATACTGGAGCTGACGATTTGCACCGTCATCATTGTAGTCTTTATCGTAGAAGTAACCGACTGTCCAGTCAAAGTTACTCTCGGTATCATTACTCTGCAAGCGCAGTTCATGAGTGATGCGATTCGTAGAGTAATCATCGATGATCCAAGTTTTGAACATGTCCTGACCATCGGTTCGTGACCAGTTTTGTTTGCCGCCATCTTTCTCATTACGGTAAGAGCCAGCGTAACTTAAACTACCCAGACCAAGGAAGTCTTCGTCTTCTATGGTCAATGCGATCAGATCAACATCGTCATCGTCTCTCGTGTCAAGGGCTTCATATCTGGCATATTTGGCATCAATTCCGCCTAAGTTACCGTTGGTAAAACATGAAGGTCGCATATCATTACAGGTACCTTCACGTTCGCCCAAAGCCACGTCATAACCAAATGGCGCATCAGCATTGGGGGTCAATTCAGCCAAATAGCTTGAATTGAAACCGGTAGAAACATCGGATAATGAGCTACCCACCGAACCAGAACGTTCAAGGATATAAGACAGATTAAGGGTTAAGTCATCTTCTGGCTGCCATAAAATCTGGCTGCGGATCATGGTATCTTTATTGTAACCCGTTACACCTGTTTGGATATTGGTGGTCGCTTTTGGGTCATCAGAATATGAACCGGTAATGCGCATGGCTACGGTATCTGCAATGGGGATATTAACCGCACCATAAATACGTTTTTCTTCGCCTTCTGTGCGTTTCTGGCTGTTTACCTGAATTGAGGTTTTTACTTCAAACTCATCCAGTTGTGGTTTTTTGGTGATAACTCTGACGGTGCCACCAATGGCGTTTGAACCATATAAGGTGCCCTGAGGACCACGCAAAATTTCAATCCGTTCTACGTCGTATAAATCACTGAAGTTATAAGGAATACCATCGGTAAAAGAACTGGTGGTTTCTGGCGTAGAATCGTTACTACCCGCTAGACCACGTAAGATCAACTGGCCCCGAGGGCTGGCAGCACCAGCAACTGAGCGGTAGACATCTTCTTTATTGAGCAAGTTTCTGTCGGCGATTTCTAATGCCGAAACGGTAGAAATACTCATCGGCACGGCAATAATAGATTCGGCGCGTTTACGCGACGTGACCATGACGTGTTCTATTTTGACATCGCTAATGGGGATGGCACTGACGTTTTCTTCATCTTCGGCGGCGTAAAGTGGTGCTGCGGTTAAAGCAGACAAGACGGCACTGTAAACCAGGCTGGTTTTCAGTGTTCTTTGTTTATAAGGCTTAGTAAAAGGTTTAGTAGCAGTTTTTGCTAGCATGATTCAACTCCCTAAAGTCGTTTGTTATCGTGTGAGCGATGTTTTGGTGTTAATAAGCACTGGGAAGGGGTTGTTTTGATTATTATTTCCTCTTGTCCTAACATTTGTTCGCTCGTATCAATGGTGAAAGCACGTTGTGTTTTTCGTTATAAGGGAACTTGTTGAATTAGAACCATTATTTTAACATTTAGCCAAATCTAGAGTGTTTGTTTTATGTTGATTTAATGATTCTAAAATGGTTTTTAACCATTGTTTCCGCAGATAACAAGAAGGTTCATTGTGTTTTTCACTAGTGGAGTTAACCATAGTTGATGTTTGTAAACAAGTTGTTATTTGTTTCGGAAGGTTACATCTTGGTGACTTAGTTAAAACAAATGCACAATTTGTGCATTTATTACTATTTTGGTGATGTTTAGCTGGGTTAAATGCGGTGGCAATGATTATTTATGCACTATAATAAAAGCAGTTAAAAAATCGTGGAAAATCATTGGTCATGAGATAAGTGGTGTTGGTGTCAGTGTCGGTATTTAGCAGGTTCGTTGCGAGGAGATGGCTTGCCCTGGTGAATACAGGGCAAGTAAATAATGCAGGTACGCATTATATTGCCCTACAAGGATGTAGGGCAGGATAGCAATGCCATAAGACATTGCCATGATGTAGGGGGTTAAATTACGCTCCCCTATTACCTTGGACTACCGTTTCGCTTTACCAGGGATATGTTCCCATTCACCGCCGTCTGATTGATACCAATCAAACATCCAGGTTTTGCCATTACAGGTTTTACAATCTCCGGCTTTCTTACCCATACAAGTAGGACAGCCTCGTTTTGCTACATTTGCCAATTTTTTCATAAAAATTCCTATTATTCAGTTTAAGCTGCTGTGTTTTTATTCTTAATTAAGTTATTAATTCAAAAAAACAGACGTCTTTGAATGGTTATTTGTGTATTTGTGAGCCTGCGCAAATACGTCTACTGTTTGGGTTCACTCATCCCGTGCTATTTCCTCATCAAGCTCATTGTAGTGCTCCATAAATAATGACTTCCTTCGCATTCTGGTTGTTCAAATTAAGTGCTTCACGGTCAATGACTTCCTGTTATTGCTGTTAATTCAATCAATTCCAACATTCCGAGAATGGGTCATTAAGTGCCAGATATCTCTCACTTAAGTAACATGTGACATAGCATAGCTAACAAAATCCCAGGTAGCAACAAGTTTGGTATGATAACGTGTAAGTTCCTTTACAGGGGTTTTGGTTTTTGGTCATCTCATCACCGGATAATCAATAGACGAATAGGTTTTTTTTGCGTGATATGATGGCTGACTGGTCGTAGTGGAGGTACGCTTGGCACCACTTGCTGTCACCTGTTCAACTGGCCTATAACAACCATCAAAACCTTTGAGTGGTCTATAGATGGTCACCTGATAGCCAAAGGTGGCGTACCATGTATAAATAAGATCTCTGGTTAAAATAGGGATTATGATTGCGCCAAGTCATTTGTTGGCCACGCTCTGGTCTAGATTATCGCTGTTGTGCGGTGACGTTGTAAATAGTCAAAGTCGTGGCCATGAGTAATTTACCACCAGATCTTCGGGTATACCATCATTCGCAGAATACAGCAGGTCGAGGACGCTGTTTTATGGTGCTGCCGCCACCACGATTGAATTTCTCTTACAACTTCTTTTACCACTTTTGCAAATCAGCGGTAAAGTCCAATGGTTAAACCCACTGATTGTGCTAGAATCTTCAGCTAGGACTTTACAACTCAATTTATGACTACTGCCAAATGCTCAATAACAACAATTTTCTGTTCAATCAGCGAAGTCGCCCCGCATTTACCTTCAAAGGATTATCATGACCGCATATTTTATTCAGGCCTTTATTTATCTGTGCGCTGCTGTTATCGCCGTGCCTATCGCCAAAAAACTGGGATTAGGGTCGGTACTCGGCTATTTGATTGCCGGGGTTATTATTGGCCCGTCACTGGGGCTGGTGGGGCAGGAGACCGCGACCATTCAGCATTATGCCGAATTTGGCGTGGTGATGATGTTGTTTTTGGTCGGACTAGAACTTGACCCCAAAACTTTATGGGAAATGCGTCATCGTCTGCTGGGGCTTGGTGGCTTGCAGGTGGGATTAACCACCGCAGGGGTGATGATTCTGGTGATGCTGTTTGGCCAGCAGTGGTCGATTGCATTGGCCATCGGACTGATTTTTTCGTTATCTTCTACCGCTATTGTGCTGCAAACGTTTAGTGAGAAAGGTTTATCCTCTACCGAAGGGGCGCGTAATGCGTTTTCGGTGTTGCTGTTTCAAGATATTGCAGTGATTTTTATGCTTGCATTAATCCCACTTTTGTCCTTACCAGCGTTGGTGGAGCAGGCCCAAGCGGTGGTTCATGAAGGCGCAGAGCATTATGAAGAGCTGAGCCTAGTGGCCAATTTGTCGGGTTGGGTCTATGGCGTGGTGGTGGTGTTGAGCATCGTCGGCGTGATTGTTGCCGGGCATTTTTTGAGTCGCCCTTTGTTTCGTTATGTTGCCGACTCTGGTCTACGTGAAATCTTTACTACCGCGGCGTTGATGCTGGTCATTGGTATCGCGGCGTTAATGAGTTTGATTGGTCTTTCTCCCGCATTGGGCACTTTTTTGGCTGGGGTGGTATTGGCCAATAGTGAGTTCAGACACGAACTCGAATCGAATATAGAACCCTTTAAAGGGTTATTGTTGGGATTGTTTTTTATCACTGTTGGCGCCGGGATTAATTTTGGCGTGTTGTCTGAAAACGTTGAGTTGGTGATTGGCCTGACCATTGGCGTGATTGCCCTTAAAGGCGCGGTATTGTATGCGTTGGCATTGATTTTTAAGATTAATTACGCTGATCGCTGGTTGTTTACCTTGAGCCTAGCACAGGCGGGTGAGTTTGGTTTTGTGTTGTTAACTTACAGCGCGCAAAGCCATGTACTGCCAATGGAGCATACTCAGATACTGTCGTTGGTGGTGGCCATTTCGATGTTCTTAACCCCAGGATTATTTATCGTTTACGATAAGATTATTTTGCCCAGATTTGAGACCAAAGAGAACAAACCCAAGGCCGATGATATTGATGAACAGGGTACGGTGATCATCGCCGGTATCGGTCGTTTTGGTCAAATCATTAATCGTTTGCTGGTGGCCAATGGGGTCAAAACCGTGGTACTGGATCACGAAGCCGATCAGGTCGAAAATATGCGCAAAATCAAAGTGAAGAGTTTCTTTGGTGACGCCACCCGTCCGGCGTTATTGCATACCGCCGGGATTGAAAATGCCAAATTACTGGTGATAGCCATCGATGACCCTGAGCGAACATTGGGCTTAGTAAAATATATGAAAACCACTTATCCCCATGTCAGGGTGTTAACCCGAGCGTATGACCGACGGGATATGTATCGACTCAAAAGCCAAGGTGCGGATTATATTGTGCCAGAAACTTATCATTCAGCCCTTGAACTGGGTAGAAAGGCATTGACCGATTTGGGTTTCCATCCGCGCAGAGCAGAAAAGCTCAAGAACACCTTTATGGATATTGAAAGAACCTATAAAAGCAAACTCTATGCGGCCTGGTTAAATACCAGTGAAGAGAATCGTTTAACCGATTATCGTAAGCTGTTTATTCAGCTCGAAGAAGTGCTCGGCGATGCGATGAAGCAGGATTGTAACAGCAAAGAACCCGGCTGGACGCTGCCAACCGAGTTTGTTGATGATTCGAAGGACGTGTAGTTATTTATAGTTATTTATAGTTAGCGCTGGTAAACCACCTCGCCATTAAGCATGGTCATGACAATCTTCGCCTGATCAATACCATGGGGCGAGATTTCAAATAAGTTGCGATCAATCACCACCAAATCTGCCAGCTTACCCACTTCAATCGAACCCACTTTATCTTCTTGGCGCATCACATAAGCACTGTTGATGGTATAAGCGGCGATGGCGCTGGCCAACGACAACTCTTGTGGTGCACGAGTCACCGCATTTTCAAGGCCAATAAAGGGATTGAACGGGCTGACACTCCAGTCGCTGCTCAACGTGACTCGTGCCCCGGCATTGTCGAGCGAGCGAATAGGAATGGCATTATCTGCGCGTTGTGAACCAATAAGTGGGTCATTGTCATGCCAGTGCTCGGGTTGAGAAAATTCGCCAGCCACTTGAGCATCGGCAGTCACATTCAGTTCGGCAAAGCGGGGGATATCCATAGGGTCGACCACTTCAACATGAGTGATGCGATGACGGCCTGTTTCACTGGCTGAACTCTCAATCGCATTTAGTGCCTCATGAATGCCTCTGTCGCCAATGGCATGGATATGAAAATCAAACCCCGCGGCTTCTAATTCTTCGATATACAGTGCCACCCGTTGCTCGGTAAAATAATTCAATCCTTTGTTACCGGGCAGACCGAGCAAATCAAAGGCATAAGGTTGTTTCATCGCCGCAGTGGTGTTGATTAAAATACCATCGGCATAGAGTTTTATTTGATTGATGTGCAGTAAGCTGTTGTCATCGTCTTGATACAGCTGCTTAAGGTTTTCTAACTGGGTGCCATCGTCAAGTTCAGGATAGGCCCATAACCCCAGTGAAGCACGTACCGTCAACTCACCATCGTCCTGCACTTTTTGCCAAGTCAGATGGTCGCCACGTTGCCAAAAAGTGCGGGCATCGCTGATTGAGGTAATGCCGTGTTTGGCCAGCTCTGGCAAAGTATATTGCACCAAGCCATCGTAGTCGCGTTGTTGGATGGACAGTGCCGTTTGCTCGTTGGGTTTAACGGCCAAATCCATCACTATATTGCCGGCATTATCAATTAAAATGCCGTTGAGTGTGTCACTGTCTTCTTCGCGACCAATCACGCCACCGATGGGGTCTTCACTGTCTGTATTGAGACCCGCCATTTCAAGGGCTTTAGAATTGACCCACATCGAATGGGAGGTATGCTCCATGATGATCACTGGACGGTCAGATACCGCTTCATTGATAATGGCCAGCGGTGAGCGGTCGGCTTCGACTAAGGTAAAGATGTCGTGTCCATAACCGATAAGCCACGGCGCATCCGGGTTATCGGCAGCCGCTTGGGCAATCTGGTCGATAAAATTTTCGGCATCCTGTTCGTCAGTATCGAGGGTAAACTGAGTATTGCCAGAACCGGATTCAATCGGGTGAATATGAACATCATGAAAACCCGGCATCATCATTTTGCCATCAAGGTCGGTCACCTCAGTTTGGTCGTCAATAAACTCACTGACATCATCATCGCTGCCAACAAAAATGATTTGGTTATCTTTGATGGCAATCGCCTGGGCCCAAGGTTGATCGGTATTCACCGTGTAAATGGCACCGTTGTTGAAGACTTGTGTTGCTATGGCATTGTCTTCATTGGTGCTGGTATCCGTTACTGGATCGGTGTTTTGTGGTGTTGCTGCTGGGCTGTCTGAGCCTGAGCAGCCAGTGATCATTGAGGCTGATAACAGTGCCGATATCAATAGTAATGGTTTTATCATGCTGATTTCCTTTTTCGTTAGTGCCGGTGACTATGGAATACCGTAGGGTGGGCACGTTTTGTTGTGCCCACGCGTGACCTTGCAGTCATCGTCAGGTCTTTCTCACAGACATATATTATGGTGGTTCGATTTCTTAAGGTAAGTGTAGAACATCTAAGGTGTCAGGTAGGTGTTAGCTTTGTTTAAGGCTCTGCTATGCTAAGTATTATTGATGACAAAGGGTATTGATGAAAAGGGTATATGATTATGTTAATTCTATTGGCTGAGGACGAACGAGATTTGGCCCAGCTCACCATTGATTATCTAGAATGTGAAGATATCGATTGTGATTATGCCCACGATGGTGCGATGGCAGTGAATCTGGCCAGTCAGAACCATTATGATGTGATTGTGCTTGATGTGATGATGCCGAGGTTAGATGGTTTTGGCGTATGCCAGCAGCTTAAGCAGCAGGGCATCAGTACGCCGATTATTTTTTTGACTGCCAAAGATACCTTAGATGATAAGCTGGCGGGGTTTGAACTGGGGGCTGATGATTATCTAACCAAACCGTTTGATTTGCCAGAACTGGTGGCAAGAATCAAAGTGCTGGACATACGTAATAAGGCCAGTAAACCCGAAGCCGAGGTTTTTCAACTGGATACTTTGCGCCTTGATATTGCTCAGCACCGAGTCAGTCGCAGTGGGGTTGAAGTCAATTTGTCGCCTTCGTTATGGTTATTGCTGACCACACTGGCACAACACAGCCCGAATGTAGTTGACCGAGTTACCCTTGAAAATATCCTCTGGCCAGATACCTTACCGACCAAAGATATGCTTAAAACCTTGGTATTTCGTTTAAGAGGTTTGATTGACGGCGCTGGCGTCCCTAGAGAAGTTCCGTTGGTGCAAACCGTACGTGGCGCGGGTATTGCATTAAGAGACAAGCATCATGACTAAATCAGCTGCGGCAAAAAAGCCATCACTGCAAACTTTTTTGAATCACCGTTATATCAG
>JBLGCB010000113.1:0-16572 GCA_047617105.1 Phenylobacterium sp.
ATTGGAACAAAAATCCGAAGCTTACTATGGACTGCGTAGGGTGGTCACGTTGTTTGTGCCCACGCGTGACCTTGCAGTCATAGACAGACCCTGCAGCTAATTGTGGTTCCATCGTCAATAATGCAGTGGTTCTCCGTAAAACGAATAATAAGGTAGCATAATTTTTGTAGGACAGCGGCAAAAAGTTTTATTTTTTTCAAATGAATTTAAACCTTTTTCGTCGATGCCCTGTCTTAAGCTGTAACTAACCCATCTGGCTAACAGTTTTAACGACAGCAGATGACCCTGAATCCAAGGAGATTTACCCAATGAAAAAACTTTTTAACCACACTGCTTTGACCACCTTTACTGCTGCTGCGACGCTGGCACTGTCTCTTTTTGCTGGTGCCGCTCAAGCCAAAACTATTGATAAAACATTTGAGGTCAGTGCAGGCGGCTTGTTAAAGCTTGAAACTCAGTTGGGCGCATTAAAAATTAAGTCACATAACAAAAATACGGTAGAAGTTGAAGTTGAGATTGAAGGCCGTGATGAAGATAAGTTTGCAGTGACTTTTGATAACAGTGGCAACAACGTTACCATTAATGGAGAAAAAGAAGATAGTAGCAGCAATGGCTGGCTTGGTAATCGTTTAAGAGTGACCTATCATATTAAAGTGCCTGCCACTTATAATCTCGATGTCGATACTAACGGCGGTTCAATTAAAATCAGTGATTTAACGGGTAAGGTTGATGCCCGTACCTCAGGTGGTTCGATTACTCTGGGTCGTGTTGATGGTTTGGTAGACATTAGAACCTCAGGCGGCAGCATCACTGTTGATGAAGTCACTGGCACCATTAAAGGCCATACTTCTGGTGGTAGTGTCAATGCGACGATTTCAAAGCAACCTACCGGTGATAGCAAGTTAACGACCTCGGGTGGTTCTATCACGGTTTATTTGGCCGCAGATATTGCGGTGGATTTAAGTGCCAGAACCAGCGGTGGCCGGGTAAGCAGCGACTTTGAAGTGGATGGTTCGGTGAAGAAAAAATCCATCAGAGGCGCGATTAACGGCGGCGGTCCAGAGTTGGTTTTGAAAACCAGTGGCGGCAGTGTTCGCGTGAAGAAGTTGTAGGGTGCGCACTGCGCCAGTTTGTGTGAAAAGTCTCCAAGAGTACCGTGAATCATGGAATATGCTCGAAAAAGGCTTGTTTATGACTGCAAGGTCACGCGTGGGCACAAAAAGCGTGACCACCCTACGTCATTTCATCGCTGGTTTGGCGTTTTTCCTACGCCAAGCCAAAAACCCCAACCCCAACAGCGATAACAGCCATAAAGGCCAGTCACCAAATTGCAAATACGGCGTTCGCCCCTTCACCAACTGAATATCACTCCTTAACACTCCAGCGACAAATTGCGGCAACTGATTGGTGATATTGCCTTTTTCATCGGTGACGGCGGTAACGCCATTATTGGTGGCTCTGAGCACCGGGCGACCAAATTCTAGCGCGCGCATTTGCGCGATTTGCAGGTGTTGTAGCGGTCCTGCTGAGGTGCCAAACCAAGCGTCATTACTAACGGTGAGAATAAAATCAGAAGTGTCGGTGATGTTTTGTCGCAGTAAACGCGGGAAGATGATTTCGTAACAAATGGCCGGCACCACATTCATACCGTTAGCACGCAGGTTGGTTTGTCTGGCTTCACCGCGGCTAAATGATGACATCGGCAAGTCAAAAATCGGTGCTAATGGTCGTAAAAAATCTTCGAAAGGCACAAACTCACCGATGGGCAACAAATGATGCTTATTATAACGGTTGACGTGAGGATAATAGTACTGCCCTCGGGTGTCGGTTGGTTCTTTTAAACCCAGCACAATCAAACTGTTATAAATATCTCGGGTCTGAAAATTGTAGTCGAGAATACCGCTGATAAGCGCGGTAGAATTCAGCGCGACCGCACTATCGAGGTTGATTAAATCGTCAGTGCTATGTGGTTCTAGTGAGGGGATAGCGGCTTCAGGCCAGACAATCAGGTCAACATCGTAATGTGTGCGGGTGAGGTCGCGGTATTTCAACAGCGTAGACCAGTCGTTCTCTGGTGTCCAGCGCATTTCTTGTTGGATATTACCTTGCACTAACGCGATAGATTTTGACTCGCCGGTATGCTCCACCCATTCAACCCAGTGTAATGCTACGGTGACAATGGCTAGGGTGATCAGTGCGGCCATGCTGCTTTTAACGGATTTTTTTTGCAGTAGTTGTGTGGTTAAAACCGCAATGATGCAAACGATAAACGTGATGCCAACTTCGCCAATCACTGGGGCCAATGCTGCCAGCGGCGATTCAAATTGCGAGTATCCAATCGATAACCACGGGAAGCCAGTTAACAAGCAAGATCTTAACCATTCGCTGAGCAGCCAAAAAATTGGAAAGGCAAACCACCAGTGACGTGAATGGGGTGAAAATTTGACTAATAAACCGCAACACAGGGCAGGAAACAGCGCCAGATAACTCACCAGTATGGCCATTAGGCCAAGCGAAGCGGGCAGTGGTAAACCACCATACTGGTCGATGCTGACATGAACCCAGCTTATCCCAGCACCAAACCAACCGAGGCCGTACAAAAATCCGCTGATGGCCGCGGTTTTGATTTTCTTATCGGTTTGTCTGTGTATTAGCTCTAATTCGAGTAGCAGAAGGGGCAGGGTGATAAAAGGGATGAAACTGATATTGTGGGGGGCATAAGCAAAAGTATTGCTTAAACCGGCCAAAAAAATCAGTCCCCAGCGCGCCCGCCGGGGAAGTTGTAAAAGCTGGGTAAGAAGGGGCTGCATTAGTGGTTGATCGCTTCTTCTTCTTTAACGGTTTGCTTAGGGGTGCTAAGTTGAATTTGCTGGATTCGGCGATTATCGGCATTGAGAATCTTAAAGGTAAATCCCTGTAGCTCAATAAATTCGCCACGTCCGGGCATGTGGCCAAATGCACGTAAGATGATGCCGCCGATGGTATCGGCTTCATCTTCATTAAAGGCAGCGGCAAAATATTCGTTAAAATCATCGACCGGGGTTAATGCCTGCAAAGTGAATAAGTGTTTGCCGACCTTGCGAATATCGTCAGGAATATCGTCAGTTTTATCGGTTTCATCGACGATTTCACCGACGATTTGTTCGAGAATATCTTCGATGGTCACCAGACCCGATACTCCGCCATATTCATCGACAACGATGGCCATATGGTAACGTTCTTGTCTGAATTCTCGTAGTAAGCTGTCTACCCGTTTGCCTTCGGGAATAATGATGGCTTGGCGAATGACTTTTTCTAACTTAAATTCGCCTTCGTCGTGACCAAAGGCATAAGGCAGTAAATCTTTGGCCAGTAAAATACCCGCGACGTGATCTTTGTCTTCGTTGATCACCGGGAAACGTGAGTGAGCTTTTTTCAGCAGAATGGGCAGAAATTCTTCTACCGATTGGCTTAAATCGATGGTGGCCATTTGTGCGCGTGGGATCATGATCTCTCGCACTCGCATTTCTGATACTTCGAGAACCCCTTCAATCATTTCTTTGGTTTGTGCGTCAATAAGGTCGCTATCTTCGGCGTCTTGGATGACTTCTACCAAGTGGTCCTTGTTTTTCGGCTCCCCTTGAAATATCTGGATTATTTTTGTAAACCAGTTTTTCGTTGAAGAACCGTTGCTCGAAGGTGGTTTTTCGTCACTCATCAGGGTGTTATTTTCCTTTAGCCTTTATATGGGCTGTTTATTTGTGTTGCGGTGACGATGAGTTTTCATCGTCTGCATAAGGGTTGTCAAACCCCTGAGCTTGCAGGAGGGTGATTTCGATGGCTTCCATCTCCTGTGCTTCATTATCTGTTATATGATCATAACCCAAAAGATGCAAGCAACCATGGGTGATCATATGCGCCCAATGGGCAATTAATGGCTTTTTTTGTGCTGTAGCCTCAAAACTGACCACTTTGGCGCAAACTACCAGGTCACCGAGCAGATTGAATTCTGCTAATTCTATCCCCGGAGGGGCTTCAAAAGGGAAGGATAAGACGTTGGTTGACTGGTCTTTGCCCCGATAAGTATGATTGAGTTCATGACTCTCGGCGTCGTCAACGATGCGAATGGTCAGCTCTGCATCTTCTTTGCGGCCAGTTAAAGCCGCCTCAACCCAACCGATAAATTGCTGCTCGGTGGGTAGCTCAAAGCTATCGTCAATGATTTGCAGGTCTAGCTCAACTTGTGGCTTCCCTTGAGGTGAAGAGTGAGGCATTAGCTTTGTTGCTCAGGTGCTGGTGTTTGAGGTATTGGCGCTAATGGTGTTGCAGCTGTTACTGCGTGAGCCGCTCTGGCTCTTTCTTGTATTTTGGCTTCAATCTTACGCTGACTCGATTCAAAGCTCTCATACGCTTCAACAATGCGCTGTACCACGGGATGGCGAACGATGTCTTTAGATTGAAAGAAGTTAAAACTGGTTTCGTCGACACCCTCGAGTACTTCAATCACATGACGCAAGCCAGATTTTTGGCTGCGAGGTAAATCGATTTGGGTGATATCGCCGGTGATCACCGCACGAGAGTTAAAACCAATCCGGGTGAGGAACATTTTCATTTGCTCAACGGTGGTATTTTGGCTTTCATCCAAAATAATAAATGCATCGTTGAGGGTACGACCACGCATATAAGCCAGTGGGGCAATTTCGATAACACTGCGTTCAATCAGTTTTTCGACTTTTTCAAAACCGAGCATTTCAAACAGGGCATCGTAAAGAGGGCGTAAATAAGGGTCGACCTTTTGACTCAAATCGCCGGGTAAAAAACCCAGTTTTTCACCGGCTTCAACCGCAGGACGGGTCAGCAGAATACGTCTAACTTCTTGGCGTTCTAGGGCATCAACGGCACAGGCAACGGCAAGATAGGTTTTACCAGTACCAGCAGGACCGATACCAAAGGTAATATCATGGGTCAGAATATTACTGACATAACTGCTTTGATTGTCATTGCGCGGTTTAATGATGCCGCGTTTGGTTTTGATCAACAACTGTTTGCCTGACAGCGCAGACGAATGTTCTTGTTCAAGGGTTTTGGCTTGTTGGATGGTCAGGTGCACCAAGTCCGGAGTGATTTCGCCGACTTCTCCTTTAACGGTCTGGGTTTCGACATAAAGCGCTCTGACAATATCTCGGCTGGCATGGCAAGAAGCGGCTTTGCCAGTGATTTTGAATTCACAGCCACGATAGGTGACTTCAACGCCCATACGGACTTCAATCTGTTTAAGGTTTTCGTCAAAAGGACCACACAGATTGGCCAGACGTTGATTATCTTCAGGTTCTAGAAAAAACGTCTGACTATTTAGTTTATTGCTCAAAAATGGTGATCCTGTTGTTAAGGTAAACGGTTAAGGTAAAACTCTAGCGAGTCAGTTTACCCTGCAAACTGCTGCACACCCAGAGTATCCGCGTTATCGATTGGCCGTTTGGCCAAAATATCAGCGGGTGATTGGTCTTGACGCAAATCCATATCATCTTCGCTGCGAATAAACTCGCCGCGCAATGAATTAGTGAATACGTCGTTGACTCTGACGTCGGCAAAACCACCAATCAGGGTATGTGGCCCTTCAAAGTTGACCACCCGGTTGTTTTCGGTTCGGCCACGTAATTCCATCGGGTTCTTTTTCGATGGTCCTTCGACCAAAATACGCTGTTCGGTGTTGAGCATCTGGCGGCTGATTTGCAGTGCCTGATGGGTAATGCGGTCTTGCAGCTGTTGTAAACGCTGCTTTTTGGTGGCCATGGTAATGTCGTCTACCATATCGGCAGCCGGGGTGCCTGGACGAGCACTGTAAATAAAGCTGAAACTGTGGTCGAATTTAACATGTTCAATCAAATCCATGGTGGCCTGAAAATCTGCATCGGTTTCACCTGGGAAGCCAATTATGAAATCAGACGACAGGCTGATATTAGGGCGAACCTTTTTCAGCTTACGAATAATGGATTTGTATTCAATCGCCATATGGCCGCGTTTCATCTGGGTTAAGATTCGATCTGAACCCGATTGAACCGGCAAATGTAAATGGTCAACCAACTCAGGCACATCGGCATAAGCTTCGATGATATCGTCGGTAAATTCCATGGGATGTGAGGTGGTGTAACGGATGCGGTCAATACCATCGATAGAGGCGACGATACGAATTAAGTCAGAGAAATGGCAAACCTCGCCATCAAACGTTTCGCCGCGATAGGCGTTAACGTTTTGGCCGAGCATGTTGACTTCACGCACGCCCTGAGCGGCCAGTTGGGCAATTTCAACCACGATATCATCGACCGGACGGCTGACTTCTTCACCACGGGTATAGGGTACCACGCAGAAAGTACAGTATTTGCTACAGCCTTCCATGATAGAAACGAATGCAGTTGGGCCATCGGCACGGGGTTCTGGCAGGCGATCGAACTTTTCAATCTCTGGGAACGAGATGTCGATGACGGAGCCTTTTTTACCTTGCACCTGATTAATCATTTCAGGCAGACGGTGTAAGGTTTGCGGGCCAAAGACGATATCGACGAACGGGGCACGTTGGCGGATCACTTCACCTTCTTGCGAGGCGACACAACCACCGACGCCAATCACCAAGTCAGGTTTGGTGTCTTTTAATTTTTTCCAACGGCCAAGCTGATGGAATACTTTTTCTTGCGCTTTTTCGCGAATGGAGCACGTATTAAGCAGAATGATATCAGCATCTTCGGCGTCGTCGGTGAACGTCAAGCCATGGGTTGAGTCGAGTAAATCCGCCATCTTCTGCGAGTCATACTCGTTCATTTGACAGCCCCAGGTTTTGATATGTAATTTTTTGCTCATGTACTGCTCGAAAATTAACCAGAAAAAGGACGGCTATTCTAAGCTTTTTGGCGGTGCGGGGCAAGATTTTTGTGTGTGGATATGTTGCTTAGTGTTGCTCTTATTTTCTGTTGTGGCATGATGTCTTTACAATCGACGTGGCTTTAATGCAATTGTTTCATACGGTGCTTCGGGTAAAAGGGTTTGGGCAATGCCTCCAAAAATCAGAGAATTAATAAGTCAGTTGGAATCTGGTGGTTTTGTTAACCGTGGTGGTAAAGGCAGCCACAGAAATTTTGTTCATCCTAATTTGTCAAAAACAATAACCCTTTCTGGTAAATCAGGTGATGATGCCAAGCGTTATCAGATTAGTGCGATTGCTAAAGCTATTGAGGAGTCAAGAAAATGAAAGATAGTGCTAAATACGCCAAAATCGTTGAATGGTCTGAAGAAGATCAATGTTATGTCGGAAGTTGTCCTGGTCTATTGTATGGCGGCTGCCATGGTGACAATGAGAATCAGGTTTTTGATGAGTTGTGTAATATCGTTGAAGAAACCATTGTATTGTATAAAAGCGAGGGCAAATTATTACCGCCAGCGACGTCGAGCAGAGATTATGCAAACGTAGCATAATCCCACCTCTCACACCCAGTTGCAAATAATTACAAAACCCGAATATCCGACGTTAGCTGCTCAACCAGCACCAATGCAGGTGCTCTGACCTCTGGTGCCACCCCATTTAATAACTCAACAGAATCAGCGACAATACTAGCCAGCGCTTCTCGTAATGGTCGCCAATGCTCTGCGGCGGGGCTGTTGTCGATGATGTCCAGCAATTCAGGCGCTTTATCACGTTGAATGGCGAGGCGGAATAGTTCGATAAACTCTGGCCAAGATTTTTCTGAGATGTTGCTATCTTTTAATTTAATCACTCGCTTTATTTGGTCGCTGGCGATTTGCCCTAAAGCCAAAGAATATTTCGTATCACGCTGATTAAGTGAACGCTTACTTTTCAACTGTTGTTGGCCATGTACCTCGAATTTATGAGCACTAAAAAACATCTCCAAAAAATAAACCAACCACATCAGCTTTTTACGTATACGGCGGCTAGCGCGCATTAAATACCAGATATTAAAAAAGCGTTCACTGATCTGGAAAGCTGCCCTTTTGCCTGATGCAGGGGCAACCTTTTCGATAGTTTGGTTATTTTCGAGACGACTCAATAGAGACGAAATATTATTGACGGGGATCTCCAGTTTTGTGGCTAAGTCTTTGGCGGAGATTGGGTCCCAATGTAGCGCAATGGCATCGACTATTTGCTTGGAAGCGTGTGGTAACTCCTCTAAGCGAGATTTGTATAATGGAGTGACCATATCGAGCAATCCTTCGAGATCACTTCGGACGTCGCCATCTAGCCTTTGAGAAAGTATATTGAAGAGTAATGCGACGGTTCTGGGGTTGCCTCCAGTCAGTGTGTGCAGAGTGTTAATTCGGGCAGGTTGGTGATGAATAATATCAATCACCCGGCTGACATTAAAGGTTTTGGCTAGTCGTGTAAGGATGTTATGGGTTTCTTCTAAGGTCAAACGTTTGAGTTCGATAATGTTGAAAAAGTCGTAAAATGCAGCATCGTATTTGTAGGTGGCCTCTACTGCTCGTGAGCTGGCACCGATAAATAATAGCTGTGGTTGTGCTTGGAGAATTTCTCTTATATGCCAGTGGTCTTTTTTTAGCCTGTCCAAAATAAGATCGATGTTATCAATCAACAATAGCAGTCGTTTATTATACTTTTTGGCCGCTTCAAGCAAAATGGCCAATATCTCATCAGAATCTAGGTCTTTTGAGCTGGCAATAATGTCATCAAGCTCATCCATTTCTTCATCACAGCCACTGGTTTCGAGTAACTCACTCAGGGCAACAAGGCAATTTAACCACAGGTCCTTTAGCTTGATGATATTGTATTGCTCTTCTGGAAATGACAACGGCAACCAGATTTGATTGAGCGCTTCATCCTGTCTTACTGCGAGGGCGATACGTCGTAGCAGGGTGGTTTTGCCCATGCCGGGCAGACCTAATATTAGCTGGGGTTGACCGGGAATGCCGGGTTGCTCGCGTTTGAGGTTATCGACTATTTTGGCCAGTATGTCATGACGGGCAATAAAATATAGGTCGAGTTCAGCATCATTCCATAACGAAGGATTGTAAACGGCAATACCGTTGAGTCCACGGTCTAGTGGTGATTGAGCTTGCAATGGTTGTGGTAGAGTCATGGGGCGACTTTGCTATCGTGTTTGTCTGCGGTGTCACGCAGTCGTTTGATTAATGAGGTTTTGCCAATTCGTCTTGGTGCGAGCATGAGTAAGTTATTGGTTTCTAACTTACGCCAAAATTGACGCTGTTCTTTTTATAGGCCAAAAAAGTTTATGCCTTCGACGGGTGGACCTACGAAAATTTTCATTTGGTTGACCTCAATTATGGTGTGTTGCTGGGTATAGTTATCAGTATAAAACAAAAGTGTTTTAAAACAAATCTGTTTTAAAACAAAAGTGTTTTAAAACAGATTTGTTTTAAATTTTAAATGTTTTAAAACACTTCCGCTGTAAAAATGCTCCACACAAGAATTGCCTCTTAACAAAATAAACATTGGTGCCATCCCCTCTGTCAGTTAAAATTCTGCACAATTAGAAAGTCAGCATAAATTAAAGGAATCAATCCATGAAAAAAGCCATATTGGGCCCTGTGGTCGCTTTAGCCACACTATCATTACTGGCAGGTTGCCAAGTCACCAAAAGTCCAACCGGACGTACTCAGGCGTTGATGTATTCTTCTAGTGATATGAATAAGCTCGGTGCTCAGTCTTTTGCTGAAATGAAAAAGAGTCAAAAACTGGTTAAAAATCCAAAGACCATTAAATATGTTAATTGTGTTGCCAAAGCCATCACCGATAAAGTACCTGCTTCATATGGTCAGAGTCAGTGGGAAGTGGTGGTGTTTGATTCTGAACAGATCAATGCCTTTGCTTTGCCCGGCGGCCATATTGGGGTATATACCGGCTTGTTAAAAGTCGCCTCGACCCCAGAGCAGCTGGCGGCGGTGCTGGGTCATGAAGTTGGCCATGTATTGGCCAATCACTCTAATGAACGTTTGTCGCGCAGTCAGTTAACCAATGTAGGGTTGAGTATGGCCAACGCTGCGTTTGATGTTGGTGAGGTGGCGAATAAAGAATTATGGATGCAGGGTTTAGGCTTGGGTGCGCAATATGGTATTGCGATGCCATTTGGTCGCCACCAAGAAAGCGAGTCTGATAATATTGGCCTTGACCTGATGGCTCAGGCGGGTTTTCAACCTCAGGCCAGTGTTTCTTTGTGGCAAGCCATGGGTAAAGCATCGGGTGGTAAAAAACCGATGGAATTTTTGTCGACTCACCCTTCGAATGAACGGCGCATCAACGACCTTAATGCGGGGATGAGTAAAGCCACGGCGACTTATAACCAGGCTAGAGCGGCGGGTAATCGCCCTTACTGCGGATATTAAATACTGATGGTCATCGAACTGCCGACAGGTTACTACTTGCGCAATTTTATCGAACTGATTGATTACGTTGCGCAGCAATACGATGACTTGCTGTGCGCCAGTGAACGCCACTTTTATCAACAATTTCATCAGCTGAGTCAGCCTGCACAGATGTTATATGTACGAATGCTGACCCGCAAAGGCTCAGTGTTTCGTGGCTGTAAACTGCAATATGATGAAATTGGTGATACCGCTGATGCCGCTTTGGCGCTGCAAAATGCTGGGCTTATCACCATCAATGATAATGCTGACAAAGCTGAGTTGTCGATTGGTGATGTATTGCCACTGTTCACTAAACCCGAATGGCTAGGTTTGTTGGCGGGACTGGATATCGACAGCGTTTTGATGAAAAAACTCAAAGCATTGAAAAGGGCTGATCTGGATACCGCCATTTTGTCGTTGGCATCAGCACAGCAGCGGGCCATCATGGATGCCATTGATGAAGCGATTTATGCCAATGCTGATGGTCAATCCTTTGCCACCTTTAAGCTGTTGTTTTTTGGCAATTCACATCAGGACCTAACCGAGTTTGTGTTGCGCGATTTGGGTTTATATCGATTTGAAGATTATCATATTGATAAAGACAGTCGGTTATTTGCCAGTCGTCAGCAGATTGAAAAATATCTTGATTACTACCAACAAATTGACGACCTTGAAAACATTTTAACGCAAAACGTTGAGGAGATTTTAACGCTGCATCAAGCTTTGCCTAAGGCAGCATTGCAGGATAAAACCCTCGACCGTCGTATTCAACGGGTGACTCTGACCTTGGCCAGACAGTTAGAACGGCTGGATGCGCTGGATGAAGCATTGGCCATTTACCAACAGTGTGAATTGCCGCCAGCCCGTGAACGCAGTGCGCGTATTTTGGTCAAGCAACAACACATTGATCAAGCGTTGGCGATTTGCCGACAAATTATGCAGGCGCCACTGGGCGAGGAAGAAGCAGTTTTTGGCTTAGAATTTGGCGCACGCACGGCGAAGAAGTTTAAGCAATCATGGCCGGTATTGGATAAGTATCAGCCAAAGACAGAAACCATCACCATTGAGCAAAGTGGCTTGGGGGTTGAGGCAGACACGGCGTTGTATTTTTCACAATTTGGTCAGTGTTATTTTGTCGAAAATGCGCTGTTTTGCTCGCTGTTTGGATTGCATTATTGGCAGTTGATTTTTGCTCCGGTTAGCGGCGCTTTCACCAATCCTTTTCAGGCCCGGCCGCATGATTTGTATAGCCGTGAGTTTTTGGCCAATCGACAAGATTTGTTTGACCAAGCGCAGTTACGATTGACAAACCTAGCAGAACACCGGGAGGATTATCTGGCATTGTGGCAACAGAAGTTTGGCACCGCAACGCCATTTGTGCACTGGGATTCGCTGGATGAAGCGTTAATTAGTAAAGCGTTGGAACGTATTCCTGCCGACCACTGGCAGCAGATTTTTGCCCGCTTATGGTCAGATTTAAGGGCGAATCGCTCGGGGTTTCCAGATTTGATTTTGTTTCCTGATGAGGGCGGTTATGAGTTGGTTGAGGTCAAAGGGCCGGGGGATAAGTTACAGAAAAATCAGTTGCGCTGGATGGAATATTTTGATCAGTGTGGGGTGGGGCATCGGGTGCTCAACGTTAAGTTTTTCTGAGCCAGAACGCCTACGGCTGTCCTGGTTCAGTAAAACTAAGGTGTGTCTGCGACACGAAAGCAAGATATGGATGGTTAGGCTCGTCGATGAGCACTTACAAAATTTTGATGTTAAAAATTACTTTTCATTTTGTCAATTGAGGCTATAATGAATTTAACCACTTACCCTTCGTTTATATTCGCTTGACGAATGTCGCTTAGGGAGAAAACGCCACCTTCGGGTGGTTTTTTCAATTCTAGAGCAAGGAATGAATAATGAAGACGATTGTCTATATTGACGGTTATAATTTTTATTATGGTTGTCTCAAGCATACTTCGTATAAATGGTTAAATTTTTATCAACTATTTAGCCAACATATCGTATCTAGTATAACACCAGAAGCTGATGTTATCGAAGTTAAGTTTTTTACAGCCAATATTCAGGCAAAATTCGCCACTAAAGGCCAACAGGCTGTAAACTCACAAACCATTTACCACAATGCACTATTGACCACCAATCCTGATCAGATGACCATTATAAAAGGTTATTACTCCTCCGAGCAAAGCAAACCCATGGCATATGTCAATCCACCAGATAAGTCCAATAGGACACCCATTTGGAAAATTGAAGAAAAACAAACAGATGTACAAATGGCGTTGCATATCTATCGAGATGCATCAATGGGGCTTTGTGAACAAATTGTAGTGTGTACAAATGATACTGATTTAGCCCCTTCTATGGCACTGGTAAAAAGAGACTTTTCTCATATTAAGATAGGGGCCGTTATGCCGATTAGACAGAGGGCCATTCGCCCGGCCAACAAGGAAATTTGCAGTATATCGGATTGGTCTAGGCAATATATACTGGATGAGGAGTTAAAAGCCAGTCAATTGCCTAGTGTGATACCCAAACCAAATGGTAGGGGGGTATATACCAAACCGAAATATTGGTGAAATATTTCGGCTCGTTTATTACCCTTTCTTAGGGTAAAAATACAGTATACTGCCACCGGCAAACCAAACTAACACCATCAGCCATTCTTGTGGCCAAATTAATGCCGCTGGCATGGTGGGTAAATAGAGGCTGATCATCATGAAGCTGGCCGCTAAACCAAACCAACCAGTGAACTTTCCACCCGGTGTTTTGTAGGGGCGTGGCATGTCAGGTTCTTTGTATCTGAGCATTAAAAATGATCCAGTCACAAAGATATACGCCACCATTAAACCCAAGCTTCCAGCGTCAACAAACCAGATAAGCGCTTGTCGCCCCAAAAACGGCGATAAAGTGCCGAGGATGCCGATAAATAAAATGGCATTGACTGGGGTTTTATACACTGGATGTATTTTGGCCAAGAAACTCGGCACCATACCGCCAGCGGCCATGGCAAACAATGCACGGCTGCCGCCCAGCAAAAAACCATTCCAGCTGGTTAAAATACCAGCGACACCACCAATAAGCAATATCAGTGCACCCGTTCTTCCCCATGCAGCCTCGGTTGCAGCCACTGTGGCCAGTTCGGCAGTACTGCGCGCGTCAGCGTCAAGTAACATGCCGACCGCAAGTTCAATTAATAAATACCAGATAATCGCCATTACAATCGATAAAACCAGCATTTGACCAATTTTTTTCGGCGGTAAGTCAATCTCTTCGGCAGCTTGAGGGATGATATCAAAACCGACCATCATAAAGGGCACCAAAGCCATGGCCGCCAAAATGCCACTGCCGCCACCGACAATCAGTGGTTGCATATTGATGGTTTCACCATGGGCACCTAAACCAATGAATAACGCCAAGCCTGATAAAACAATGACCACCACCACGATGCCCTGAATAATGGCGGCAATGCGTACTCCACGAATATTGATCCAAGTGATCAGTATCGATGCCACAGCACCGATAAGGGCTTGATCTAAGTAAACCATGGCACCATTGATTTGCCATAATTCACCATTTCCCAATGATGGAAATAGATTATCCAGTACACTCGGTAACGCAACGGCCTCAAAAGCCACCACTGAGACATAAGCAAAAACAATCGACCAAGTACAATAAAATGAAGCGGTTTTTCCCAATGCCCGCAAGCTATAAGCATGTTCACCTCCGACATCAGGCATGGCGGCGGTCAATTCGGCATATATCATGCCTATCACTACAATTACGCCACCTGCAATTAAGGTGGCGACGATGGCACCGACACTACCCGCTCTGTGCATCAGTTGAGAAATCAATACCACCCAGGACCAACCAATCATGGCGCCAAAAGACAGGGCTAGGATATCCATTTGTTGCAGGCTTTTACTTAAGCCGTGTTTAGTGGTTGTCAATAGAGTTATCTCCGGTTAGATTTTTATTGAGTTTAATAAGTTGTTTATTTAGTGTAGCGCAATTGTGTAACATTGTCGGTTTTTAATTAAATTGTCAATAAAACGGTGATAGAAAAACTACTAAAACGACAACGAATTCTGTTTTTTAATCAAATAATATCAATAGGTTAGTAAAATAGAACGCGATTTTATCGACGTGTATGCGGTAAGTATTGGTCGGTTTTATCCCCTAAAACGTCGTTTTTGTCATAACACTTTTACTTTTTATTAACTTAGAATGATACTTCGCTTTAACATCGCGAAACAATCTAACAAATACCAACAAACGTCACTTAGAAGTAAAATAGTGACAAAAATAAAAACCTTTGGAGAATAAAATGTTTAATTCAAAAGTAGCAAAAGCAACCCTAATCGCCGCCTTGATATCTGTTAGTGGGGCTTCAAATGCTTTACCTAATGGCGGTGGCATCTATGATGTTTATGCGGGCAGTGCTTGGTTTACTGGTAACAATGGTGGCGTAGTGGTTACCGCTGGTACTCATTCAAGCTGTATGACCAAGTTGGCTGATGCAATCAGTTACCGGGTGACTAACTGGGGTTGGTCAGTGCAATCTAATCAAGGTTGTAAAAAAACCAAATATAAGTCATTTCATCAATTGAGCATGGTTGCCTTAGAAGAAGAATATCAAATTCCAGTATATGAACAAAAATTAGAAGCGATTAAGCTTAATCATCAAGTACAAATGGACGCTGAAATCGAAGCGCTGGAAGCTGAGTATAGAATCGAAGAGTTTAAAGCCAGAGTCGAAGAAGAAGCTCAGCCAGCTAAGTAACTGGTTATTGCTTAACTAGCATAATCGGCGATGCGCCATGCCAATCAGGCGCATCGCCAACATGTTTTTTGGTTCACCGATCCATACGATCCAAATGGCCTTGCAATTTGACGTTTTCGATCACCGTTTCAAGCTGACTGTTTTGTGAATGCTGATATTGCCATAACGTTTTTTGTTGGTTGACCCGGGCATTAACCTCGGCTGCATTGATCGGTTTATTGATATAATCTACCGCCCCAAGGGCAAAACCTCTGCTGACATCCTCGGGTCTAATGGCCTGAGCCAGAAAAACCAACGGAATATTTTGCGTCTGCACCGCCCCCTTAAACACCTCAATAAATTTAAAACCATTAAGATGCGCCATGGTGGTATCAAGCAACACCAAATCCGGCGGATTGGATGAATGGCACAGTGCCAGCGCTTTTTTCGCCTTACTGGCCAGTTTGACCCGAACCAATGGTTTGATCACCGCTGTTATCATTTCAATCTCATCGTTATTATCAGACACCAAAAGAACCAAGAAATTATTTTCCCGTTTACGTCTTTCGACTTGGCTGGTAAGTTCGTCTTGGCTCGGTTTGGTGGTTTTGAGCCGTTTATTCAGCGGGTTGGTGAACGCCTTTTCAATATGTTTTGCCAGTCTGACAAAGTTAAAAGGTTTGGCAACATATTCAGAGACACCCGCTTTGATGGCGGCTTTCACCTGATCTTGTTCAACGATAGTGGTGGACATGATAAAAGGCAGGTCGGCGGTGGATTGATGGCTACGGATATTTTGCAACAGCGTCATACCATCCATTTTTGCCATTAACCAGTCTGAAATAATGATGTCAACGTTATGCTCTTGCAAGTATTTTAAGGCTTCGAGACCATTACGCGCACAGATCACCTCCTTAAATCCCATATCGAGTAGCATACGCGAGGTTGTCAAACGCATATTTTCAACTTCTTCTACGAGCAATACGGTACGATTAATACTAACACGGTTTATGGTCGAGCTTAGATCATCTGTTTTCATGGCGATTGGTTGTCATCAACTAAGGATAACTAAAACTGTGGCAGATATTTGCTGAATGTCTAATAAATGAGCAGTAAGAAGGCAAAAAAAAGCCCCCCAAACCTATACCACAGAAGCTTGGGGGCTTTTATTACTTAAACAAATTCAAATCTACTGCATCGGCCATGGCTTTATAACCTGTTGCATTGGGGTGCAAGTTATCGCCAATTTGCAAAGCAGGGTCTATTTGCTGTGGATCAGCAGGGTTACGCAGCGCAGCATCAAAATCAACCACGCCATCAAAAGCACCACTGGTGAGGATCCAGTTATTATAGGTTTGACGTTTCACTTCGCCTGCTTCATTAAAGAAAGGAGAGCCTTTAAAGGGTAACAAAGTCCCCGCAATCACTTTAATTCC